>CAKZUK010000032.1 GCA_937921775.1 uncultured Saprospiraceae bacterium | reverse complement strand
TCCGGTATCAGGCGAGCGTGAATGCTACTGTGTTCACATTCGCCTGATACCGGAAACCTGATACCGGGTACCAGAATAACGAAGTTGACAAATTTAATTCTGCCTATTTTTTGATCTAAATGTTATGAGACAGCCCCTTTTTTGTTTTTATTGATACAGCCTTATTTGAATATCCTCGAGCTTGTGTAGCGAGGAAAAAGATATCAGGATATAGGGAGAATTATAAATCAAGCTATTTGCGAACCAGATCCAGAACTCCCATCATAAGGTTATTCTAAATCCCATCTGTCTTCCAGCCCGTCAGCTTCTAATTCCCATTCCTCCTACTTCACAAAACCTTGCATCCCACCATCATTATTTGCCACTAAGAACAAGCTCTTTCCTGTAGCTAACTTCACCTTAACCACATCACGTGCTTCTCGATTTGCCCAAAAACCATTTTCCTTATTTGGACTAAGCGCAAAACCACCTTTTCCATCGCCCAAAAGTATGGTTCCGTTTGAGGCATCATAAATTCCAGTTTCAACATGCGAACCATGGTTATTACCAACTAACATCAAATCTGGAATTTGGTCTCCATTGAAATCATCACTGATGACGCTTTGACATGGCGCCAGTTGTGCTTCGATTGCTAATGTTTTTCCAACAAAATTACCATTGCCTTTGTTCTCAAAGTAGCTAGTCAGTAATTGATTTGCTTCCAGTTTTTGAGCGGAAGCTAATTCTTCTTTCGAGAAAATTTGCTCTACCGTTGCCTTTGCATACATGGCGTAGCGAGGGAATTTTTTCTTCACTTTCGCCACCTGCTTAATCATATCATCTCTACCAGCAAAAGGATAGCATTTGCCATTACTATAAAAGGCTAGTACAGGATCAATCTGTCCGTTTTGATCAAAATCTTTTGCAAAAAGAGAAAGCGGTGATTGCTGACTTGCTTTAAGTCTGGTATTAGAACCAAGATTACCTGCTACAAGATCAAGATCACCATCGTTGTCAAAATCTTCTGCAATGATGCAGTTCCACCAACCATTGGTGTCGTCCAATCCAGTACCCGGCAGTTGACTTATTTTACCATCTTTAATTTTGTAAACCGTCAAAGGCATCCACTCCCCAACCACCAACATTTCGTCTGTTCCATCTTTATCAATATCAGCCCATATAATGTCGGTGATCATTCCTCCTTCATTAAAGGAAGGAATAAGTTGTGCAGTCGCATTGACGAATTTGCCCGCATCATTTCGTAGCATATAACTTTGTGGAATAATAGGGTAGGAGCCTGGTGTAACTCGGCCACCTACAAAGATATCTTGATCGCCATCGCCATCATAGTCATGCGCACTTACACAAGATCCGCTTGAATTAGGGCTGTCAAAACTACCTTTGCTAAAACCACCTTTTCCATCATTAATGTACAGGCGGTCTTTGTAAGCCGGATCGTTTGTCGGATATTCATTACCACCACTGACTACAAATAGGTCTAAATCCATATCACCATCCGCATCAAAAAAGAGCGCACCAATATCTTCTGACTTTACATCAGCTTGTAAGATTCCTAAGTTTGACTTTGCAAAGGTTCCATTGGCATTTTGAAGAAATAAGGCACCAGCAGCATTAGCTGCTCCTCCCACGAAAAAGTCTTCGTGGCCATCACCATTTACATCACCGACAGCGATGGAGGGTCCCATTTGTGAAAACTTATGTGGCAATAATTGCTCTCTATTGAAATCCTGAAATTCATTTTCATAATGAGTATAATCAATTCCCAAGTCTTTTACTGATTCTTTAAACATTGCCGGAACTAATGGAGCAACTGGAAGACTTCCCTTTTTAGCATCTTTGTATTTTACGGTAAGTCTTTGATTCGCACGGACGTTTTTCAAAATCTGTATTTTCCCATCAGGCCAAACCACTTCTATTTGCCTTGCTTCTGCTTCTGCATTCATTCCAAATTGTACCAATGGTTCTGAAGAAGAGAAAAAGCCACGATTGGTCGTCATTTCGAAGTATTGCATGCTACCATCGTTTCCACGAAGGGTGACTTTCGTACCAATACCTAATTTGTTTTTATCGGAACCTTCTAGTTTTATTTGCAAGAAATTGTTGCCACCACTTTTATTTTCATAAATGAAAGCAGGATCACTAATATTGTTGACAATCAAATCAAGGTCACCATCTGCATCTAAATCGGCGTAGGCAGTTCCATTTGAGAAGGATACATCATTTAATCCCCAAGCGGAAGTGGCATCCTGAAACTCCAAGCCGTTTTTGTTTTTAAACATATAATTCTTCAGCTTAGTGCTTGGAATAAGTTTAAGAACTTCTTCTACATCGTTGTATCTTTTTTTGTTGACACCACCAGTTTTCTTAATGGAGTCACGCGTATAAGTCATGTAATCAAGGTTGGTTACATCGCGTTTGTAGCCATTACTGATATAAATGTCTTTCATACCATCGTTATCGAAATCGGCAAAGAAAGCACTCCAACTCCAATCGGTGTTTGAAACACCTGATATTTGAGCAATATCACTAAAGCTGCCATTGCCATTGTTTACTTGTAATACATTTCGGGAAACCTGATGCCCGTAACCATATTGAAGCAAGGTTTCATAACGCTTTAATTGCATGACGGTCATCAACTCCTTGTATCGAATTGGGTCTTCAGCAACCATGTCTAATGCAATAATATCAATCAAGCCATCATTATTAAAGTCTGCTAAATCAGAACCCATACTATTTTGACTACCGTGGCGAATGTATTTGTTGTATTGATCAGTAAAGCCACCTTTGCGATTATTGATGTAAACAAAATCAGGTTCGATATAATCGTTTGCTACAAAAACATCAGGATACCCGTCGTTATTAATATCACCAATAGTAGCACTTAGTCCGAAGGCTGAATTGTCAATGCCTGCTTGTTTACTTACGTCAGTAAACTTACCGCCATCATTTCTGTAAAGACGATCAGATTCGAAGGAAGTTTGTGGATTGGTCAATCGAATAATTTTACCATCATCTTGCTGTTGCAAACGCAATCGCGTAGCTTCTCCAAAACCTAATCGGTGATTAAGTAAGTACAAGTCAAGGTCGCCATCCAAATCATAATCGAAAAAGTTACCGTGATTGGAATTACTATTATCACTCAAACCAAATTGAGCAGCACTTTCTGTAAAGGTGTTATTTTGGTTATTGATGAAAAGTAAATTATTCTTTTTACCATCATCTTCTTTACTGGTACGACAAACATAAATATCTATCCACCCATCATTATTGACATCGGCCATAGTGACGCCAGTCTTGAAACCAATAGATGCTGCTACGCCAGCTGACTCAGTAATGTCTTCAAATTTGAAATCACCTTTGTTTAAGTATAGTTTATTGGGAGTAGCGGTTCCTGTGAAATAAACATCAGGTAAACCGTCATTATTGACATCGCCTACAGCTACGCCGCCACCATTATACAAGTACTCAAAGTTGAGCACATTGTAAACATAATCCTCTTTAATAAGGTTAGAGAAGGTGACACCTGAGCTTTCGGGTTTTATTAACTCAAAGCGTTGACCATTTGGATTGGCAATTGGATCTTTTATGTCAATGTTTTCCGCGTTTGATGCACTATCTGATTTGTCAGGAGTACAAGCTGCGAAACATAGAATTAGGACAAAAAGTAAAGTAAACCGGTAATTGTTAATATTCATCTTACGACCTTTTAGGTGATTTGTTTAAGAACTCCAATTGAAGCTGATCGAAAAGGCCAGTTGATAAGTGTAATTGGTGTTTTTAATTAAATCAGGATTAATTTGAAGCAAAAATAGGAATTCTATTGAATAGCTTCATATTTTTAGGCTTTTAGCCAAAAGCTTATTGGATATAGCTTACTATAAGTTTGGGATAGGATCTGTTAGTTTGTTCAATTACATTCTATTTCAAAAAAAAAGCCACAAAGAACAAATTGCCATAGAAAATGATTTTCAAAGGCAAAAATCGAATAATAAGGCAGATACTTTAAAATAATAATAAATGAAATTAGATATTTTAGCCATTGGAGTACATCCAGATGATGTAGAACTTAGCTGTAGCGGAACCTTACTAAAACATATTGCTTTAGGCAAAAAGGTAGGGCTACTTGATCTGACTCGAGGAGAATTGGGAACCAGAGGTAGTGCAGAGATCAGAGATGAAGAGGCCGCAGACTCAGCCCGCCTTATGGGAGCACTCGTTCGCGATAACCTTCGAATGGCCGATGGTTTTTTCCAAAATGACAAAGCCAATCAACTCAAGATTGTACAAATACTCCGAAAATATCAACCAGAAATCGTATTGGCCAATGCCTTGGAGGATCGTCATCCTGATCATGGCCGTGCAGCAAAGTTGACACACGACGCTTGTTTTCTGTCTGGTCTGGTAAAGGTGCCGACCTATGATGAGGAAGGAAATCTTCAAGATCGATGGCGCCCTAAAGCGGTTTATCACTATATTCAGGATTACGACTTGAAGCCAGATTTCGTGGTGGATATCACGCCACACATGGAAAAAAAGCTGGAATTGATCTTTGCTTTTAAATCTCAGTTTTACAACCCAGATTCAAAAGAACCCATTTCGCCTATTTCTGAAAAGAGCTTCATCGATTTTATTCAATCCAAGAATCGAAGCTTTGGTCGACCTACAGGTGTTGACTTTGCTGAAGGCTTTAATGTGGCGCGTACGATGGGGGTGAAGAATTTATTTGATTTGCATTAGTAGATTTTTAATAGTTCAATGTCTTGAACAATTAAAAATCTAAGTGATCTTATTTGCTTATAATGGTATTAAAGCGCCTAAAAGAATAAACAGATTTTTTTATAGCTTATAAAACTAAGTCATTAATTATTCTCACCTAAGGTTTTCAAAATATGACTTTTCACCTGCTCATAAGACAGCAGTGTTTTTGGAATCACCATAAGTCGCTCATCCGTATGCTTCATCAAATGTAAACCAGAAAAATTAGCAAATGGTTTTTCTTGCCAAAGTAACAAGCCAAATCTTTTTTCTTCCACTTTTACAATCTCATCAAAATGTAGAATTCGGTATTTGGCAGATCCGTAGCGAACGATTCGGTCTTGTCCAATTTCATATTCGTAATTGGCATGTTCCCGTAAGTTGGTTCCCTGTTTACTGTTGATGACCTTGTAAGTAAATCCTATGAAGAAAATGGTGAGATAAGCATAGCCATTAAAATATTTGGAAAGAAGGCCAAACAAGATAAACATCCAGACTACTGCTGCAGAACAACCCAGCATATGAAATCGCTCAAATCGAGCGAGTACTTTATCCCATAAACCCTTATTGACGTTGAGCATTTCACTGTGCTGCGCATCAATTTTGAGTGCTTTAATCTTATCGTATTCTTCGTCTAAGATCATACTTTAAAGTTAGCATTTTAAGAGAAGGAACAAAATTATTTAAATTTTCTTATTTTTTAAAATTGATAAAGAACTGATTAATAGGTGTTTAAGATGTATGTTTTTAAAATGATCAAGAGGGAATGCTAAATAATGCACTCAAACTCTTAATGTGAAACTTCCTGCTTACTAAAGGTTTTCGGCATTTTTTTTGCAGTCTTGTCATCTCTCCAACTCCTTTCCCTCGTTCCCCTTTAATCATATTCTTAATAAGATGTTTAAGTAATGTACAGAATTAAATTTACTATTAGATGGAGCCATTTTTAGTCTCATACTTCCTTAAATTTTTTAGCTGTAGCTACGGCTAGACCGAAAAAATTTAAGTCGTCTGAAACAAAAACTAATCTCAATCTAATGTAAACACAATTTCCGTACATTACGTGCTGGGACATAATTATTTTTACACTAATCGGTGAAGTATTTTTAATCTAATCGACTAATTTTTAGGCTTCATCCTTTTGGCTGTAGCCTAAAAGTTAGGAAGAGTAGGCTGAAAAGACTCAGCGATTAAACTGTAAATTAATTTTGGCCTAGCACTTACTTAAGCAGGTAGTCAAATTTATCTTTAGGATAAGTTCTGATGTATTTTGAATTTAGACGAGCCAATTTTCAAGGTAATAGCCGTAGCTATTGCTGAAGGAAATTGGAGAAGTATAAGTTTAAAAGACACAGAAATTAT
>CAKZUK010000031.1 GCA_937921775.1 uncultured Saprospiraceae bacterium | reverse complement strand
AACAAATTATAATCCCATGAACATATCCAAATTTGGTGGTCGGCCGCTCACGTGGGAGCCAACAAAGTGGCTGCCTCTCTCGGCAGCCTAAAACTTTATTTATTAACTTTATCTTATATGGTAAACTGAGAAGAAAAGTGTTTGGTAAACCGTCCTAATAATCAGAGTTGACTATCGGGACGGCTTACCTACAACAAATTATAATCCCATGAACATATCCTTTTTCAATTTAAACCGATTCGTTTAACCAGTTTCTTCGTTTTCCTCTATTTCCCTTTCGATCACAATACAATAATCCAACATTTTTCAGGGCTTCACAAGGACAAAACACGACCTTTGTGTGTTTTTTATTTTGTCAAAAAAACGATATCATCATCATAATCAATTGGCTTACAGCTATTAACAAAAATCATTTTTCATCTAATTGTGAATAATATCTTTTAAAAAGATAACTTTTGGAAGGGGGATTTATTCAAAAAAAACATAAAAAAAAGCGCTCCGACAGTTGTCAGAGCGCTTTTTTTTAAAATCGACTAGTATAATCAGTGCAAATTTTGAATACTCCTTATACTTATTGATCTTTTCGATGCTTATAAAGCGGATAAGATTTTATTAATCCGTCTTGATCAAGAACTATGTAGTAAACTCCTTCTGGAATATCCATGAGATCTAATCTTAATTGCTCAACCCCATCGGCATCATCATAAATAAAATGCTGAACTATAACTCCAGCAGCATCCACCACTTTTATACTTAGGTTTTTAGCTGAAAGCTGCTTAAAATCAATCACAGCATAATTAGTAGCAGGATTTGGATAAATGGCAACTGGGTCACCAATATTGTTAAAGTTTACCATGCGAACTTCCGAGAAAGTGAATTTTCCATCAAAGTCTACTTGCTTCAGTCGGTAATAACGGTTTCCAGTCTTAGCCGGTGTTTCATCCACATAAACATAGTTAGACAATTCTGAAGTTGTTCCTCTCCCCTCTTCTACAGCTAGAACTTTGAAAACACTTCTCAAGAAAGCATCTTCAGATTCCGCAACTTCAATTACAAAATGCTCATTATTTTCTTCAGAGGCAGTAGTCCACTTAAGCACTGCATCTTTTGCTACCTTTTCTGCCGTAAAAGATGTCAAGGCCACAGGTAGTGAAGATGTTTCATAAATCACAATACTGTCCACCAACAATCCTTTACCATTCTCTTCAAATCTAATTTGCACACTGGTAGTCAAATCCTGTCCACCATTATTCAATACATTCATGATGTTGATACCAGTTACGGAATGCCAGCCTGTTTCTGCTTCGTCCATTGTATACAAATCAAGCCAACTATCTACATCTGAACCTCTAACGTAAAGTTTATTAACCAATTCAGAACCTTCTTCCAGCGGGAAAAGATTATTATTGGAATAAACGATATCCATAGCCAATCCATTATTAGGATTATGATCAAGCAGGTTGGCCGTCAATATGGCATTGTTGGAATAATCCGGATCAACATCAGATGCTGACTCATCAATCAATAATTCTAGTGCAGATGACGGCCCACCAATATTAAGTGTTCCATCCACTACGGTTTCAAAATCCCAACGATCTAGCTCCTCCAGTCCTATTGAATTTGTGGAATACAAATAAGGAACTGAAGTTTGGAAGTTTACAAGCAACGGTGAATCAGTCAGTTCAATTGGATTATTAGCCAATTGTTCAGTTTGGTATGTATTTAAAAGGCTGTCATTGTTGTTGTGTACATCATTTTCCAAGGTCGTCCATGCATCTACATGGTACTCTCCTTCAGCGGTCATGTCCACTGATTGAAGAAAAGTATAGTATAAAGAATCGCCAGAAGATAGACTCCCTGAATAGGTTTCTACTACTGCTGTGCCGCCATTTATGCTGTAATAAATATCAAAATCAGATACGGTATTATTTCCTGTATTTTTAATCAGAGCGGTAATAGGCTCTTCATCACTCAGTGCTGACTTGGTCCCATAACGGCCTTTAGCACGCACCGCTAAGTCTTCTATGTATAGATCATCGGGCCAAGGACACAAAACGTTAAATTGCGTGACACAAGAAGAAGCAACTGCACGTTTACCTTTGTTTCCTGATCCCAATATCGGAGTCACTGAAAACCAATATTTTTCTCCTAAAGCTAAAGAGGTACCTTCTAATGTATATGAAAGATCAGAGGTCGTAGTAAGTACAACCATTTCTTGCCCGTCAAACATTAAAACTTCATATTGGACAGCCATGTCTACAGGAGGCCAGCTCAGCTGAACACCTCCATAACAAATTGGCTCCAATGTAACTACCGCTTGTTCCAAAATGCTAAAAGAAGTGGCATTCTCAGCTTCACTACTACCATCATTTTTAGTAACCTTAACAAAGGCTGTTTCTGTCATGGTAGAAGGAACTGACCAAGAAAAGAATCGCTTATTCGCCTCAATGTTGGCTGATAATGTTGTCCAACTTCCTCCATTATCTGTAGAATACTCAACTTTAAAAGTACTGGTATTGCTAGCATCCACATCCCATTGAATATATTCAGTCGTGGATGGTGTAAACACTTCTCCTCCTAAGGGACTTGTAATGATAACTTCGTCGGTAACAAACTCGTAAGTAAGGTGATAGCCTTGTGGGCCAAAAGGAACTTCAGTTCCACTTACAGAAATAGTATATTCTCCAGCAGCTGGATTATCCAATGTTACCTGTTCGATATTATTTAAGTCATCTACACCTCGAGTAGCAAGATCATCCACACCAGTTGAAGTATGATCCAAAACCCATGGATTATAGCTTGTACCAGAAGGAGTTGTCATCACCATGTCTAAGTTATTTACCAAAGCTTTAGTTGGGTTAACAACCGCTTCTTTATCATGCCAATACAACATTACTTTTACTTGAGATGTTCCAGCAGGAATAGTGATGGTATGATCATTGGATCCACCATCAGCTACTTCATCAGATTGAAAATTCCCTGCTTCAATCGTTTCAACAGATCTTCTAGCGTTGATCAAACCGTATCCATAAATAAAGTCTGGGCCTGTGTTTCCAAGGTCGTCTGCCGTGTTACAGGCAATTGCTTTCATTAATGCGGCTTCTGGGTTGTTGCCTCCATTTTCATTTCGGTAACTTTCGTACAAAAGCCCAATAGTACCAGTTACTGCCGGAGCAGCCATAGAAGTACCTGACTTACTTTTATAGTTAAAATCTCTTCCTGTTGAATACACACTAGTTCCTACTCCACAAATCTCAGGTTTTAAGCGACCATCCAATACTGGTCCACGACTTGAATTTGACTTAATGACTCTATTTTGATCAACATTACCCACCGTCAATACATTTTTTGCAGCTTGGTAATAGCGCAATACTGATTTGTATCCTAGAGGATATGGTGCACAAGTTTGGTTACCACTATTTCCCGCAGCAAATACATGCAGTACTTCTGGATAATCTCTCATTTGGATATCTAATGTCTGACTACTGTAGTTGTAGGATCCGTTTAGATCACAATTAAAGCTCGTCCCGTAAGAATTATTTGTCAGAATCATTCCATCATCTTCATAGTAATCTGGCATATATAAAGTAATCAAACTGGTTTTTTGAATAACCAATTCAGCTTCAGAAGCCATTCCTCTGTGCCGAGGGTTTAGCGTTCCTCCTCCAGCTACAATTCCTGCTACATGATCACCGTGATCACCAAAGGAAGCGTAGCTACCATTAGCATAGTTAATCACACGGCCTTCAAAGTCAAGGTGATTCCCTAATTCCCCACCATCACCAATACCGATAGTAACACCAGCTCCGTTTAAGTTTTTTCCGCTAGCAGAGTTGACATAATTTACCTGTTGAAGTGATCGCACTTCATGATTCAACATTTCGATTGGAGGTGTTACCACATCTAGGAAGCTAAGAGCAGGTTCATCTGCAATAGCATCTATTTTAGCTGGATCAATAAGACCAGTAATAGTTGCACCTTCGCGGTGTCGATCCTCTAAAATCTCAACACCATATGAAGTCAATAATTTTATATTGGCTGATTGATTACTGCTTCTTGGGAAGCTAAAGGCAAGTTCTACTTTATCTCCGTTGACGCAATACGCTGGATAGTCTTTCTCCAATAATGAGCGCGTCATTTTTTGTTCGACTTTCTGAATACCATATTCGATGATACCCACGGCCTTAGCATCAGCTAAAGAAAGGTTTTCAGGAAAACTTACCAAATAGGTATTGTCGGAAAGATATGAATGCATCTTAACTCCCATATTCTCCAGCTTTTTTGAAATAGCTTTTGATGGAAGTTGATCAAATTTGACTTGCATTAAATAAGCACCATCGTGCTTCCTTAATTGCTTTTTTTGATCTGATTTATAAAGTTCGGATAGTTCATGCAATTCCAAATTGCGATGATTGCTCCCTCCCGCATCTTGTCCCTTTACCAATTGAGTATTGATAAAAAAAGTTGCAAGAAGGGCTAGTGTGTAACAAAGCCTTCTCATAGTAATAAAATGTTTAAATACTTAAATACTAAATACAAAGGGGGAACCTAACTGGGGGAGCTTGGTATCTAAGATGGGTAGTTGAACGTTGTTTTGTTATTTGGATAAAGACAATTAACATGCCGAAAACATATGTTTATAAAGCACCAAACCTAAGCCCTTGGCTATCAATAAGTCTACAAATAACACATAAAATACGTTGGGATATGAGCTTCATTTTCGCTACAAAACAAATATTACTCAAATCAGAATGAGAAAGATATGTCAATAAAAAAAGCCCTTGATTTGCTTTCAACAAATCAAGGGCTTAAAAGATAAAAAACCTTTAGCTTAAAAGGGATTCTGCAAGTCGGGATTATTGACAAACTCCATGTCTGTAAAGGTTTTGATAAAGGCTATCAAATTATCCTTTTCTTCTGCACTTATCATAAATGGCAACTGCAAAGGAGAAATATTATCGGCCGGATGCCCTCCCGATGCATAGTGATCAATCACCTCTTCCAATGTCTCAAACCGACCATCATGCATATAGGGTGCTGTCAATTCAATATTTTTTAAAGAAGGAATTCTAAACCTTCCGTTATCCAACAAGCTTCCGGTAATGGCACCAAGACCTTTATCTTCAAAGTCTTCTAAACTACTAACCATATCAAGTCCATTATTTTCATAAAGGTTGTTGGTCAATAATGCGCCATTATGGCAATGTGAACATCCTGGATGATTGATACTTCCAGATTCAAAGAAGAAGAGATCACGTCCTGCAAACTCCTCATCGCTATATTGTGCATTACCCACTTGACTTTCTACCAGATCAAATTTTGACTGACCACTACTGACCATTATTCGCTCAAATGAAGCCAATGCTTTTGCAGCAAGTTCCTTTGTCATTTCACTCCTCGTTGTTATTCCAAATGCTTTTCTAAAGAGTTTTGGATAGTTAGTATGCTCTTGCAATTCTTCCATCACTGCTGGCCAGGTATGGTGTAATTCGATGGGATCTTCAACAGGCAAAAGTGCTTGTTCTTCCAGCGTTTGTGTACGGCCATCCCAAAATAAACCATTGGTAAAATAACCTACATTCAAAAGCGACATCGAACTTCTTGTACCTGCAATTCCATCAATACCCTCACTAACTGCGTTATTATCAGTAAAGCTCCCTGCAGGCAAGTGACATGAGCTACAAGACAGGGTGCTATCAGCAGAAAGAATCGGATCATAAAATAAATGACGACCTAGCTCTACTCCATCAACTGTGAGTGGATTATCTGAAGGAATTTCCATGGTCCCCATATTGGAAGAGGTGACAATCACATATGGCTGTGGGTCGTACGGAATACTTGTCAAGTCATCTAGTGGATCTGTGCCAGGCCCACCATCATCGTCAGGTGCACAACAGGCTAAAGCTAAAACTGACATCAACAGGAAGGTATAAATAGTATTTTTCATATTTAATTTCGTTAAAATGATGACTTTAAAATACGATAAAGCCATGAACACCAATCAACTTTTAGACTAATCTAGCTAAAATTAATATGGATTCGGGACAATTGCTAGAAATTGACGCTACTGAATATAGAAACGCCTTGTGGTTTACTTTTGTTGAGTCAGAAAAGGAAGGAATTGAGATTAAAATGTGAAGCACATAAATTGATTTACCTAGAAAGGATTTGAGTAAGCGTCGTTTTGCACAAAAACAGTATCCGTTAACGTGTGCAAAAAAGCGATGATCTGTTGTTTTTCCAAAGCAGTCAAATTCAATGGTCGAATAAGCGGGTGGACGGTAGGTGACGGATGTCCACCAGTATCATAATGTTCTAGCACTTCTTCTAAAGTTTCAAAACGACCATCGTGCATATAAGGAGCAGTAAGTGCAATATTGCGAATTCCGGGAATTCTGAATTTGCCATTATCGTAAATATCACCTGTTACTTTTCCTCGACCTTTATCTTTAAAGTTTGTTACATCACTAACATCATCCAGCCCATTATTGGCATATTCAAAAGTCGTAAAAAAGGGAGCATTGTGGCAATTACCGCACTCTGCATCTTTAACATCTGCCGTTATATCAAAAAATAAATCTTCTCCCATCGCTTCATTTGGTGTGTAAGTCGCCAATCCTTTTTTCACCCGATCGTACTTTGATGTTCCGCTACTAATCAGTGTTCGTTCAAATTGGGCAATTGCCTTAACAACCAGTTCCTTTTGGATAGAATCCCGATCTGAAATACCAAACGCCTGCCTGAATAAAGCTGGATAAGCCCTATGTTCCTTAAGTTTCTTGACTACTTGTGGCCAAACCTCTTTCATTTCCAAAGGGTCTTCAACTGGAATCAAAGCTTGCCTTTCCAATGTACTTGAGCGACCATCCCAAAACAAACCACTTAGGTGATAACCAATATTGAGCAAAGACATACTGCTTCTATTGCCAGGAGTTTGGTTGACTCCAAGACTAACTGATCGCTTATCCGTAAAACTATTAGCTAAGTGGTGACAAGAGCTACAAGAAATGGTACTATCTACGGACAGAATTGGGTCGTAAAACAAACGGCGCCCGAGTGCTATCCCTTGTTCTGTAAATGGATTATCTGTGGGGATCACCATCTTTGGAAATGGAAGATCAGTAGCTATCTTGACAGGTATTGGATGATAGGGTTCCTCCAACAAATCTCCCATATTGGACTGTTCTCCTGTACATGCGAGGAGGAAGATGAACAATAGGATGGGAATGATTTTTTTCATGTTATAAAACTGGGAAGAATTAGAATTGGAAAACTTATCGCACAAATGAGCTACTGAAACTACTATTGCCCCTTTAGTTAACAAGTCATTCCCACTTTAATTAAAAAATGGGTTCTCAGCACAATGCTAAAAACCCATTTTGTAGAGACCACTAAAACTGGTGTCTGGTTATTATCTAGAAGTCTAATGTAATTGAGTTAGCTAGGTTTTGCATCATTTTCTTTGCAATGTCAAGACTTTCATCTGTATGAGTTCCTCTAAACGTTTCAATATCAAGATAGCCATCGTTGTTGACATCATGCAAATCATTGGTAGTTTTGAATACCTGATCTAGGTCAAGGTTTAGGTCAATAGTGAAGTTAACTCCTTCAGTCAAAACAATATCTTGTGGAATAATAACTTCCTGATATACCGCATCCGTACCTGTATGATAGGAAAGACCTTCGCTCTCTGCTCCACCCAAAACGATGTCATCATCATTGTTCAAATCAGCAGCAGCTTCAATTTTAGCAAAGATATAGCTTGACCAACCTTCCCAGTAGTGGCTATTCTGAAAAAGTACATCATTAGAACCATAATCTTCTGGTTTTGTGCGATTGAGATCAGCAGGCACGCCAATTCCGATCTTTATTCCTGCATATGTACCGGCCGGAACTTTATCGATAGAAATGGTATAACCAGCTTCTGCATCAGCAGCATCAGTATAAGACAAACTTACAAAGTCGATTTCTCTTAACTCAATTTCCGGTGAATTAGGTGAATTTTCTTGCATTAAAGTAATGTTGGAAACAAAGAAGTCCATTTGTATGAACTTAATATCTTTTCCATCACCATAAACATATTCCTCTTGCATTTGAGCTGTTTCTGTCCCATACTTTGCCTTAAAGACCAAGTCTACAGTGGTGCTTGGTTCAATTACTGGATCTTCATCCTCTGATACACATGAGTATGCTGTCATGACCAGTAAAGCGGAAAACATTAAAATATATTTTTTCATTTGAACTTTTTTTTCTCCATTAATTCAATAATCTTTCTTTATTGAAAACAACAGAAGTAACAAAATGTTTGGCTTTCGTGAGGTAATTTAAGAACATTATCGGATTTAATCATCGATAAAAAAGGCATTTGTTAATTTCATTACAAAATTTGCCTCTATTGTCTCATAGGAATCATTAGCAAAATTTATGCCTTTAAACCACTCTTCGTAGTCTAATTTTATTGGTATGACAACATTAGTTCCCCGAACTAACTCATCCTCCCATTCAAAACGCATTTCCATAAGCTTATCGTTGCCTGTAATTCGATAAATCGTAGTATCCATGGTCATTGTGTCTGTTACAATACCAATTTTTGCAAAAATATACCCATCTGTACGGCTCTGGAACATGCTATCTGAGTCAATTGCCAAAGGCTCTCCAACTGAAACGGAGGTAGGGTCTACTGAATTAGCTGTGGCATTCAAGCCTATTGAGAAGACAAGGCTGTCGATGGTCAAATCCGTATTTCGGAAAGAGCCAATATTACTTGAATTGGTAAATTTGGAAACTAGTGCAAAATTATCTGCTATGGTCTTCTCTTCATTATCACCATTGGTATACAATTGCACTTCGAGGCTATCTGTGGGCCTATATTCATCAACATCATTGCTGATAAGGATGAAATCCGATAAATAGTATCGAATACTTGTGATCTTAAAATAATTGTCTGACTCATCAAAATAAAGTGAGTCAAAAGAAATCAAGGTATCTCCAAAAACATGTTCATAGCTGACGGTGAGCGAAGGATAAGTACAGCAGTCTTCGCAGGATTCGTCCGCAGAGGCATCCCAATTGACTGCAGTAACATCCATACAACCGTCGATTTTTTCCTTACAACTAAATTGAAGCAACAACAATGAAGCAGCTACTAATGCGCTAAGGAATTTTGAATTAATCTTTTTATTTTGACCTTTCATGATCTTTCATCAATTTTTTAACAAATTGCTTTACTTGAGACGAAAACTCTTTATTCAAAATCCAATGATAATAAGGTTTGTCTCTTGTCAAAACTTCAACGACTGATTGTCCAGTATATTTTCCAAAGTTAAAAACGACGACTCCATTTGCATCATATTTGAGGCGCTGGGTAGCATCGATAGTTTTCAAGTCATTGGTAAATTCGTAGATAGCTTGCATGTCGTTTTTGACAGGCTCCTTGATAATTTCTCCATCATCAGTTGTCAGGTCTACCCCATCGTACATCTTGATCTGACCTTTGAAAACATTGATGGTAGCTCGAACGTCAGCCAATGCATCGTGCGCGTTTTCCATTTGCTCACCACAATAATAACGGTGTGCAGCAGATAGCGTACGTGGCTCCATTTTGTAAAAAATGCGTTGTGCATCAAGTAGTCTTCTTTTACTTACATCAAATTCCATCCCTACTCTAGCAAATTCCTCCATCAGCATTGGTACATCAAAGCGATTGGAGTTGTATCCACAAAGATCAGCGTTACCAATAAAATCAAATATCTGTTGAGAGACTTGTTGAAAAGTTGGCTTATTTGCCAAATCGGAAGGCTTAATTCCATGAACCCCCATTGCTTCTTCAGAAATTGGAATGCCAGGGTTGACCAACAATTCTAATTCCACAGGTTCACGACCATCTTTAAAGTATTTAATTATCGCGATTTGAACGATACGGTCTCGGATAACATTTAGTCCGGTTGATTCAATATCGAAAAAACAAAGGTCACTGTTCAAGTTAAGTTTCATGTATAGTTGTTTTATTTTTTTGCTAAATGCCGTTGACGACATGAAGCCAAGATGATGTGCCGCAAAGGTAGTTAAGGTAATGCTGAATGGCGAATTTTGGGTAAGCAATTTTGTGAATGATTCTTAAGTTATCTGTCTTTCCATTCGCTTACTAAGCCACCAAATACAAAGGGTATAAAAAGCTAGACCAATAAGATAATACAAGTAAAATTGTGGCTGATCTAGTGCAGCAGCTTCCATCGCTTGCATCGACCAGTAAGTGGGAATTAGAGCTAGGATATGTAATAACTTATATGGCAAAAAGAAAATCAGAGCGGGAATCATTGCTAATATATTCACTACCTTAGTTTGGGCCAAACCTTCAATTCGATTGGAAGCTAAACCAGCAATCGCTACGCTTGTCAAGGGAGCCAACAGAGCAAAATGAAACGCCAACAATAGTTCTTTCAATACAGAAAAACTACTCAGTTGTCCCCAATGGATGATGGCAAAATTAACGAGGGTACTGATCACAATCCCAAGTAGTAATCTTATCCATATCAATTTGAAAGTAGAAATTGGTAAGATTTGAATAGCCGACCAAACATTATCTTCTTTTTCCTCTAGAAAAAGAAAACCATAGATAAACCCAAACATCGTGCACACTTGCATACAGGCCCACATCAAAACGACAAGTCGATAGTCTGCAACATCTGGGTAACGTGTTTCCACCATTGGCCAACCAAAACGAACGACAGCAAATGTAAACAAGGGCATAAACAAGAAAGCCCGCATCATGGGATCACGGAAGCTGACTCGAAAATCGTTTTTACTTAGGTTTAGTATCAATTTTTTTTATTTAAATAGAACGCCATCCCATAAAGTCTATTATTCAAGCAGTTTTAATACTCTGTAACATAAATTTATTTAATTTTTGAATGTTCTTTTTTAGCAATGACTTCTTCCAAATTTTCTCAAATAGCTTAGGCTATTCTTAAAAATATTGGAATCGTCCTCACTAAAAAACAATGCATTCAAATTCTTAACTAACTTATGATACAGAGTACTAAAGAGGATGTATGTAAGTTTTAAAAA
>CAKZUK010000030.1 GCA_937921775.1 uncultured Saprospiraceae bacterium | reverse complement strand
CTTTTGCAATCTCCTGGTGCTAAATCTACTACCGTCCCTTCTAGTAGTTGCCCATTTGGCGTAAGTGTTATATCTGGATTTGTTGCGCTGTCGTCACTAACGTAAGTTAATCCAGCTGGCAATTGATCATCGTAAGAGATTGTTGTTAATGGTCCTGGAACTGTTGCGGTTCCGTCGTTGCATATCGTTAGGGTGAATATTAAAAAGTCTCCTGTTGCTGCCTGCGTTTTGTTGACTGTTTTTATTGCGCGTATTGTTCCTGTTGGCTCTGGCATGAAAATAAGTATCTCCGTTGCACAATTGGAAGGTGCTGAACCATTACCTGGATTGATTTGCGTCTCAAAGCTATCTTGCAAAATTTCGTCACAATCTCCATCTCGCGGTCTTGCTTCAAAAAGATTTACCCCAACTTGAGTAATTACCCAATTGTTACCTGGATCGTTTACTGACTTGATTTCATAAAACGCTCCTGGTGGCAGTGGTGCGTCGTTTGAATTTAGATCAATTCTTATTCCTTCGCATGGTACTTGGTAAGTGTCGCCGATGTTGTTTAGCAAGTCAGGTTCAATACACTTAGGCACGCATGTTTTTGACCCGTCTTCATGTACTATATTTTGCCATGTGGGGTTTAGTGGGTGGTCTTCGCTTCCTGTGTTTGGCGTTGTTGCTGGGGCTATTGTTCCATCTCCTGCAATATGCTCTCCTATTGTTGTTGTTCCAAATCCTACGTCAATTGCGTTGTCTGTAAAAGTTGAATTGTTCGCTGGAAGTGCTACGCTGTCGGTGTATGGGTTTCCTTCGCTATCAATGATTGTATTCGTAAGGACTTCATTTGATATTGAAAGGGTATTGCTTGCAATTGTTGTGTTTGTGTCTGGAAGTGTTATCGGGTTGCCTTGGACAGTTATATTGTTCGATAAATCGTAAGTGTATGTAAGCACTCCATTGTCAAATGTTGGATTGTCGCCAATTACGTAAATATCAACCTTCTCTACCCATGTTCCTGTAGTGACATCCCAATTAAAGCATTGGCCTGTTGTTGTGTTGTATGCCGATGCTGCTCCGTTTGGATTTGATGGCGTTTGGATTTGTGTTGGATCTGTTGCGGGTGTTTGAATTACCTGCGGGGCCGTATAAATCCCGTCTAGTGTTGCAATCGTTTGATTGTCTCCTAGTGGATCGATAACTACGTCCGCCGTTATTGGGTCTACTGTTGTTCCAAGTCCCGAAAAATCAACCGTGTTTGTGTCTGCAAAAGCAGGGAGAACACTTGCCGTACTTATCGCTGTTCCATTTTCAAACAACGTAAGCACGCCCGAAGTCGGATCGTAGCCAATTGTTAAGTTTACGGCCTTAAGTTGCGCCAAACAGTCACTAATGCTGCTAATGATGTCGTTAGGGCTTGCGCTGTTTATGAACGCCGCCAACGCTGGACCATCGTAAGTAATTTCACTTGTCGGGTGCGTGTGTGGTGCTGCTGGCAATCCTTCCGTATCTGCTATTTGTAATATTCGGCAAAGGGCAGATATTACCTCTTGTAGCGCAACCCAATTTTGTTCTAATCGGGTGCAATCGTCTTGTAAGTCAGTATACGATTCTAGGCCGCAAATCTTAGCAATTAAATCCTGTAGTGTTTCCATAGTTTAACAACATTTTTCTGTTTCTGTACATTTTATATTTAGTAGCTTATCGCATACTGTTTCTGGTTCTGGTGGCTCGCAAACTATCGGCTCTGAACACTTAAGCCCAGTCAAATAATTGCATAACATATCATTGCAATCGTCTTCACATGATTTGCAGATATCAAATAATTTCTTGCAAACGTCTTCGCGGACATCAAGCGAATAGGATATCTTCGTTTCTACTTTGAAAAAGTCCTTATTTTCTTTGTCGGGCAAACATTCGGCTATAGCGTAATAGGTGTAATAGTTTCCTCCTGGTTCTATAATTTTGAACTTTTGACAACCTGACTCGTTTAATCGATTTTCAAAACAAAGAGGTTCGCCACATTTAGCAGCAAAATCCATGTAATAGATTGAGCAACCGTAGTAATATTCAAGTCTATGGATGCCAGAAAAACGAGCAACCAATGGCAGGTATATTTTGCCACAATGCGGAAAGCAGCCTAAATCCATAGGTTCGCATCCTCCACAACTTCGTATGTCAATCGTTTTACCCATTTATTCTTTCTAGTTCTGAGTGTGAAAATCCAGCGATTAAGGGAAAAGACGCCACTACTAGAAAAGCAGGAAAACCGTACCCATAAGCCGATAAAGCGATTAAAGAAAAACCCCAAATAGCCCACGTAATCCAAATATTTTGACAGTAGGAACATCCGACCAAAACGGGATACAAAAACGAATGCCGTTCCTGTAAAATCTCCGCTCCTATCTCGTAGCCCTCCTCCACTAAATCAAAATCATTTTCTCCTACTGTGTGGTAATAGAATTCGTGCTCACAAACCTTTCTAATGTAGTCCCGGTATCCCTTAAAAATGCCCCCATAAGTGAATGCAAGGAAGTTCGAAAACCTCGCACCACTAAGGAAGGCAAAGAGAAAAACCAAAATGAAAATTAGCAGCTCGTAGTGCATTGTATTTTCTTTATATTTTCACAAAAACAGTCGCCAACATTTGCGGCTTCTGTTATTTCAAAATCAATTCTTATCATTCCGCAATCAGGAATTTGTGTTGCCTCTGGAAATTCTTCCTTGAAGATTAAATCAACATCGTCTCCGCTTCTTTGTACATCTCCACCCAATCGGTTTATCTGGCTCCACAAAACACCCATTGCTGTACATAAATCAATGCTTTTCTCGAACCATGCCACCAGCTTGTAAGTGGATGTTATTTCTTTTACCTCTCCTTTGCCCGTAAATTGGCCTGTACCAACTACCTCTGCATTGTCCCAACTGTCACCAACTGGAGCAAGATAAAAGCCGTCACAATCGGACTTAATGCCTTTGTTTCTTTGCTCGTATACTGTTTTAAATATCTGGCAATCTCCAAAGTCGTGGCAGCCTTTGAGCGCGTCCCGTATCCCCTCGATTCTACACTTTATCAAATCCATCTTTCCAGATTTTTAGTATTTCTTCAGTGCCTTGTTCAATTCCAAAATCAATTTCCTTCTCAGATACCACGTAAATGTCTTTTTTTCTGTAGTTTTCCGCTCCTTCAGCGATTAGCCGTTGTTTGTCTGTCAAAAATCCCATCACATTGCTACCACTTGCTTTTCCTACTTGGATGCTTCGTTGGTTGTCGCTATTAAAGTTCTGGTCAACAAAGCCCGTCTGTCGTCCTTTTTGCGCTCTTTTTTTCTTCCAGTTACTGACATATTTCCCAATCTTTGAGCCGTTGGTTGATAGTCCGTCCTCAAAAAGCCGCTCCTTATATTCTGCCTCGATTCCCTTGAGTGCAACTATCTCTACCCTGTCCCGTTTTCCTTCGAGTGCAGTTAGTGAGCTTTCCAGTTGCTTTTCAAGCTGTGCGAGTGTTACGTTCATCTTGTGCCCGGTAGTTTTTGGGTTTTCTTTCTTTTAACTAAGCGCGTTCCGGGTATCTTTTGCCCTGTACTTTGCGCCGCTCTTGCTTTTGCTGCTCTTTTTTCTTTGCATTTCTTTTGTTGGCATGCCATGATTCTAATTTTAAGGGTGAGCAGTTACGACTTTCCATCCTCCGACACATTCCGCCACGGGGTTAAATTGTTGTAATCTTTGCTCTATTTGCTTAATGGTTTTTGCTCTTTCTTGGTAATATTCTGGTACTTGTTTAAATCCTGTCTCCGGGTTTTCGCTGCTGAACCATTGCGCTAAAATATCCTCCGCGTTTTGCTGAACATTTCTAACTATTGCGGTGCATCTGTTGGAAAACTTCGCCTCTTTGATTAGCTTTTTAGCGATGATCATTCTAACCATGTATTTGATTAGATCTCCCATTTGACACCAAAAAGCCGTCTGGTCGGTTATGCAGGAAACTTGTAAACGAATCCCATTGGCTCCGCTCATTGTCTTTCCAAAACAATCCTCGTTGTGAATTTCAAAACACGAATCACACGAACTATCTGAATAATCACATGGGCAAGGTTCACCACATCCGCAATGACTTTTCCAATCGTGAGAAGCCAATCCGATATCGCACCCCTTGATCATTACCGTTACGTCGTCACCTTGAAATACCTTGTTGACGAAGATTTTATTTTCTTTGCAGGCTTTGAGATCAACACACAATTCAATCTTATCGCAACCGTCCGAAATTTCAATCGTTTTCGTTGCGTCTCGGTCAACTTTAATCCAAATGCAATCAACTCTAATTCGCTCGTATGGGTTCTCTGTCGTTCGCTCAATTCTTTTACCTACCCATTTATTGACTGGATCTGAATATCGGTCACCAAGCGCGCCTGTTAGCTTTGTTTCGGTAACGTGGTTGAATTGAAAACACGTAATATTTGACTCAATATCCCTAATCACATAATCAATCGCTTCTCTTTCGAAATCTCTGATTAATTTGTCACCTCTTACATATTCCTCGCTTGCTACTTCTACTGCTGTTCTGTAGTCAATTCCTGGCAAACTATTCAAGAAAATACCACTTGAGGGCTGCGTTGTATCGCAATCGCCAATAACTCCGATATATGGAGTTCCAAAGCATTCTAATATTTTCTTAATGTCTATCACTAATTACTTTTTGTTATTTCCAAACTTCTGCCTTAATCATATAGTCGCTCGCTGCACTTGATCCAGCAGCCCGAAAAAGGCTCAAGTCTACTCCGCATGTTCTTACATAGTTTCCGTACTGAACCGATATTGTTTCCCCGTTTGTTGAGGTTGGATTTGTGCCGTCATATGTGACATATACCGCACCTGTCCCGTGTTCTTGTATTACAGTAACACAGCCAAAAGTTCCCGCTGTTATTGGGTCACCACTTATGTCTGTTGTGAACTGCTGAACCGCATTTGTGTTATCTGCTTCGATATATGCAAGTCTAGTCCTGTCTCTTTCCTCGTCTACTATTGCGGTTGCTATTTCTTGCGCTGTTGGGAATGTTGCAATTTTCTCCTCAAATGACTCACTACAAGTAACATAGCACGGAGGTACATCTGATGTTGGAATTGTTGCACCGTCTGAATAGTACAATACGGGCGATTGTCCACACTCGTAGCAAATATATCCTCTTACCTCGTCCCCGAATATCACCTCTGTATCCATGAGTTGATTGGTAGTAACCCCGCCACTTTCAATGATATATAAGGTCTGGGGCAACTCGTCACCATCGCATGCGGTAAACTGAACGTACCTTGCAGCCATCTGCGTGAAGTTTACGCCCGTTGTTGGTGCTGGCAATCCTGCTCCACCCGAAGGAGCGTATCTTTGCTCGATCAGTGCGTTAGGGTAAAACCCTTGAAGCCCTGCAATCCATTTATTTAACTGTTCGGTATTTCCTCCTGATGCTGTGGCTACGAAAGTTCCAACCACATTGTTGTCTACGTCTCTAATCTCGATAGTTTGATCAACTGCAAAATTAGAACCTGTGTTGTCAATTCCTATGTACTTATTCCTCCACTTGATACACTCAGAAGTTTTCGTGCAACTGCCTGCAATAATAGTGGTTGGTGTAATTGCGGTATTCCCTCCGACTAAGTAAACAACCTCCGTTGTTCCGTCTGAAAAAACAATAGATTTCTTAATTGCTGCAACTCCATCTGCGCAAACCTCTATTTCTGAAATAGATTGAGTAGTTACCGCTACCGATGGTTCAAAGGTGCAGGACAATTTGCACAAACTAGCATCCGTTGGGAGTGCTGTTGCTTTGTCGTCTTGATAGTAAGAATCGCCACATAAATAACCTTTAAGGCATTGTTCTACTGGCTTTTCTTGTGAAATACCAAGTATTGAATTATAGTTAACCCACGAACCGCCTGTGTACCTTTGTAAGTTCCAATTTGAGTTAGATCTACCCATGTCGATATTCCAAATCCTAAATTCATGGATACCTTGGGGTATCGTGAATGTCGGTTCTGTGTTAACGCCTACTGGCTTTCCTAGCTCTGATACTAGTTCGAGGTCAGAGCAACATTGCCCCAATTCCACAGCATAGTAGCCCTCCGAATTGGTTATGTATCTATATGTTCCTGCATTTTCTGGGGATACGTAAATATACCCCTCTTTGACTTGTAAATCAGATACTGATGCGGAGTTGTTTGTGTCATTCAATGCAACCGATGTGGATGTATTATCTACTGATGTTACTGCCGTGAAATCGTGATTTTCTCTTATGTTTCTTCCAAATGAAGTTGTAGAAGTTGTAGTCCCGTTTGATTGGGTAAATGTACCTTCCCATTCCCTATTTCGTAATGTCCCCGTCAATCCATCAACTACAAAATAGTCAATCACACCGCAATCACATTGCCCATATTCGAAGGTGTTCGGTTCTGGTATGTCGCCCGTTTCGTCGAAGTATGTTACTATCTCTATTCCTGATACAGTAAGAATGGTTTTTTTGACTGCACTTGTATTCCCGTCAATGCAAATTTGCGTTTCAGAAATTGACACATAATCATCTACAGGCGGAGGAACGTCTAGTGCTTCACCTGTAGCACAATCCACGGCTGTTCCGATCATAATATATTCCTCCAACGCATCTCCTCCCACTATTTGGAAAAAATCAATTGTTTGCGTTCCGTTGCAGTTACCAACTCTAACTATAATTGGTATTCTGTCGTTCGGGTCGTTTGTTCCTTGGTTGTCACATGCGTCTATTGAGTCAAACTCGCACTCACTTTCTGGGGGTGCGTCCGTTAATGCTAATGTTCCGCATGGCTCGTAGCAATTAGGAATTTGCCCTGCTGCTGCAAGTGTAATTCCGTCCTCTAAGTACCAAATCGGTTCCTCTCCTTTTGCCTTACATAGCCAAAATTTTTGTTTTGGTCCTAATACCGCACCGTCTGTCGTTAAGTTTCTACCGATGTATGCAGGAATTGAACTGTCTATAATTGTTGCTGAAACTGGTACGGGTTCACCTGGGCAAATTTGAATATTTACATATCTCCAAAGCATGTTAGTTAATGCGTTTGAAATTGCTTCACTTGGTGGGCCTGGGAAACCACCACCACCTGCTAGACTTGATGGATTGCTTGGTATTCTATATCTAGTGTCCACAAACCATTGCAATCCTGCGTCATCTGCTGCTTGTTGAATGTTTGTGCCCCAAAGCTGCATTTGTGGAGTCCAGCTTGATGTTGGCGTTTGTTCAAACTGAATAACACTACCATTAGATAGAACTAACTCATAGGTTGCTGTCCATGAAAACGAAGTACCTGTGTTGTCTAGTCCATAAGTCCATTCCTGCGACTCCACACAATATTCTGCAAGGCTACAACCACCTTGTTCGAATGCTATTGGGGGTGCTTGAACTGTCCCGGTAGGACCGTAAAACTCTGAACCGCTATAAACTAAATCTTTGTAATATCTGCACTCTTTTAGCGTAACACCATTTGCACAAATGGAAGTGTATGTTTTTTCGTAATCAATTGGAAGTGGTACACACGTCCCCCACGTTGCGCCAGTTGGTAATATAGATCCTGCTTGCTGGACTCCATCTACAAAGGCTACATGAAATGTATCTGTTTGGTCATTAAGGCAGTAGTATAAAATTTTAACTTCGTAATCTACTGGTATATCTCCAGCGCATTCCGTTAGTCCTGTAATATCAATTACTGCTCCTGTCTCGTCTTGATATACACTAGGCGCACCCAAATAGCAAAATTCTTTTACCTTTATTTCTCCTACAATCTCAATATTTAGCGACTCACCACCGCCCGAACAAGTATAAAAATCTGTTCCCTCAACTGTTCCGGCTGCTCCGTTAAGCTCTATGTCTGCTATAATTGGAAGGTTTGGCGTTGTTCCATCGTAAGGAGTACAAAGCGTATAATTGTAAGTATTAACGGCTGTAATTCCATCAAAAGTAATCGTATAACCTGCAATTGGCTGCAATCCTGTTACCGTCCCTTCGTTGAGCGTTACGGCTGCTGTTGTGCAATACGGATCACCTATATTTAAGTCGCCGGGGTCACAATCGCTAACCTGATAGCCTGCCTTTGTTGTCGCTATTGATTCAAAGCAAACATAATGTACTCCTGCTGGGCTGTTATCGCATTTACCTTGTGTAAATTCCAATGGAGCAGGAACAGGAACACCATTTGCACCTAGCCATTCAGTAGCAACATAGGTATCATTGAAATACCAGTTGCATTCTCTTATTGATACTTGATTTGAGCAAATTAAGCTAACTGTTTTGGTAAAATCTGCCGTGTCTTGTTCTGGAAAACACCAACCCGCAACCGCTTCTGCTGGTAGTTCTTCGGCATAGATAATATTACCGCTATTGTCAAAGGTTATAACAGCGTATCCAACCTCACCACCTAGGCAATAAGGCGCACGAAGTACGGTTGTGTCTAATGGAAAATTCTTAATTTCTACGCAAATCGTATCTTCAATTACTACCTCTAATGGCTCATTTAGGATATTAACGTCAATTGGTCCGTAAACCTTAAAACTATCAGGCCAATTTTTCACATCAACACAAAGCGTATCATCTGGAAAGACAATTTCAATTGGTGAATCAAAAACGCAACCCTCCTTCAAGGTGTCTACGTAATCAAATAACTCCTGTTCTGTAGCGAATGAGGGAAAGTCGCTTATATTGTAGGTAGTGGATGAACTACCGTCCGACAATATAAAGTAACCGCCCGCAAGGTCTGTATACGTTGTTTCCGCTAAATTAAATTGACCGGAAACCGCACCATCACAAAGGGCAGTAAGAAAACAATTTGACTCCTCTAATTCAAAGGAACAAGTTGCTGAAGAGATATAGGAAATTAAGCCCAATAGGACCGTGAAAAGATATTTCATGCTATTGATATTGAACAGGCGACAACTCACGTCATCGCCTGTTATTTTGACTTTAAATTATGGGCACTTCCAGTCGTTGCAATCCGTTGGGCAGCAATCAACAAGGAATTTTAGGCAGTAATTGAAGCATTGGCCGCAATCCTCAGAGAACGCGTCCTGTGGCATCTTGCAAAGATCTGTACACACCTTGAATCGGTAGTTGTACATGATGTCTTCGCAATCCGTCCCAGCTTTTTCATTTACTGTGATATCCAGATCGACTAAGAAACTTTCTTTTCCAACTGCACGTCCTAAGTCGAACGAACGTCTTACGCGTGTGTCAGAAAAATATTCATTGTCGCCTGAGTACTGTCTCCACCACAAAGGGAAAACTGCACCTGGAGCAAAAGCAAATAAACATTCATCCTTAGTATCTAGGTTTCCATAGATATCGTAGTCAATGAATGTGTTTGTCAATTGTTGGCCTCTGTTTGCATCGTTTCCGCAATCGTTCCCGGCGAATAATGGCTTGTTGAAATTCCAGTAATCTAGTGCTTGACCTCCTACGATTGTTGGTGAACCACTATACCCCATACGTTTGAAGTATTGGCGCAATTTGAATAATGCTTGCGGTTGTGGTTTGTTTGTCGTGTCATTAAATAGGCACAGAATTTCTGGTGCTGTAGCTGAATTGACAGCGTCCGCGCAATCTGTTGCACTTCCGATAAGTGGATAGTTGCCAACTCCTGCTGCAAATTGCTCAGTCCATCGAATATTGATTGCGTTGTGCAATGTTTCGTAGACTGTTCTTAATTCTTCTAGGTAATAGTCTGCACGTCCTTCACAAAGACAACGATAATCGTCATGACTAAGCGAAAAACCAGCACAAAGCGGATCGCCTATAATTGGTTCGGCGTGTAGCCATTGATTAAGGTTTGGCGTTCCATCTTCACACAAAGAAGGACAGTCACCAATCGGCGCACATCTTTTTTGCTTGTATCGGAAGGTGTACCGCTTGCAATCCTTGTCACCTGGTTTTGCCTTTTCGTCTGTCATGTCTTGAAATCGACTAACAGGTGTGCTTCTAGTACTATTTTGGATGGCTTCGTAAAAGCCGAAAGTTCGTGTTTCTAAGTTGGCAGGGTATAAACCGCCTGCAACATCTTCTAGCAACATTTCTGACTTAAGACATAGGTCTTGAGCCGTTGCTCCAGTTTGAAAACTCATAATGAAATAAATTCGAGAAAATTCTTAATTGTAGACTTTAGGAGGGGTCTACTTTTCCCCGATTTTAAGGCGAGTGCCTTGATTTTGAGAGACTTTTACGAGAGGTGTGTCCTTCACCCAATTGAATACGATATGTAATATCGTAAAAATATAGATAGCAGGCAAATTTTTCGCCCACTATCTTAAAATTAACTATCGTTTGCCCATTCTTTTTGCCAATTCGGCGGAGCTGGAACGGTCAATTACTTTTGTGTTTCCGGTTTCGTCTTTTGGGGCTTCTCTGTGTTGCCCTGCGTAATCTGTGTATGAAGATTCGCCGCTATTTGACTTCTTCGTATAGTTGTTACTAGTAACGAAGTCGTTGATGTATTCGCCAATATTTGCGTAAACTCCGGCCTTGTTTGGTTTAACGATTGGCTCTCCTGTTTTTGCGTTTAATGGCTCAACAACGAAACCTGTATCCGATTCTCTAAAGTTCGGCTTTACGCTCTCCATAATTTCACGTTTGACCGCTTTTTTAATGAAGGATAAGCGGGTTTTGTCTGTTTCGATCCATTCCACCTTATCTAGCATTTGATTAACCCTGGAGTTAACTTTTTGACTTTTGTCGTAATTGGTTTTAACCTCCTCTATCATTGTTGGAATGCCTTCGACTTTGGCCTTTAGTTCTGATACCTGCGCTTCGTACTCCCCTTTTTCGCGAATGACTTCATTCTTTTCCTCTTCTAGCTGCCTAATCCTGGCCTTTGTTTTTTCATCGGTGGATTGCGATGTATCGTTAACGCTTGCTACAACTGCATCAAAAAAGTCGTTTCGGGAAATTTCTTTAATATTCCCTAGGTCTTTCAAATTTAGTCGCTGCTTAAGTTGGCTTTTTACCGAATTCTCAACGGTCAATTGCGCAACTCTTACCGCTTCGCTTTTTTCCTTTTCAAATTCAGTTTTCAATTCCGCTTTAACGTCAACTGAGATCGCTTTTTTGTAGTTGTCGCCCCACGTTTTAATCGCTTCGTCTGCGTTAAAATCATCTGGTGGCGTTTCTGCAAATGCAGCCGTAATTGTGGCGTCACTAAACCCCGCTTTTTTCAATAGCTCTTTTGCTAATTTCATTTTTCTCTATTTTTGGTTTTGGTAATTACTTTTCAGCTTTTGATGCTTCGTCCTTTGCTGGTTCTGCCTTTTTGACTGGTTCTTTTGCTTTGGACTGCTCCGCTAATTGCTTCTTTAGTTTCGCAATCTCTTTATCTTGCTTTGATACCTTTGCTTCCAGATCTTCTGACTTCTGGATCACCTCGATAACGTTGACAGTCTCCCCATTTTGCTCTGGAGTGAAATAGGCATTGATTTCGTTTTCTGCACAATACCGTCCGTCCTCTTTCACGTGGTTATGCTTAAGGAAAATCCTTTTGTCCGATCCTGTAACTAGGTGGATTTGGTTAGTAAGACTATCGAATACCAACTCCGTTTTACCCGATTTGATGTTTTCTGGAGATTCGGCTTTTGTTTTTGCTGCCTTTATCGCGTCTCCGATTTGCTTTAATACGCTCATTATATTTTATTTAATCCGATTATGAAATGTCGGCAGTTGTAGCCGTTTCTCTTTTCAAAATAATTATCAACTGTTGTTGAGTCGTCCCATCCTGGCCGCTTGCTTGCTATGGCGATGATCTTTGGCACGTCCTCAACTCGAAAAACTTTTTTCTTTACTGCCAATTCTCCAAGTGCCCCGGTTCTATCAACCATTTCCTGACAATTTTGCCGGGTGTCACCTACTTTGTTATTCACGAACTTGAAGTAAGGCATCTCGTATTCTTGAATGATAATGCCGTTAACCCGTCCATCGTACCTATTTAGCGCGTCCCTTGCAATTTGGCCTACGTACCTTTGTAAGTGGCCTACTGTGTTTGTTTGTGCAATGTATGTTGTCAATGCTGCCGCTAAATTATCTGCCGTCCATCCCCTTCTAATTGCTTGCTGGAAGTTGCTTTTAACTTCGTTGGAAAAATTGGCATCAAAAGAGGGCTTGTTTGTTAGTGCCTTTGTGATGTCCTCCACTATTTCCCGTTTCTCCCTGCTTAATTCGCTGGTGAATGACTTTGAAAACTCGATGCCTTGCGCTTCGTACATCTGTTTATTAATGTCCTCCAGCTTGTCAAAATCAACCAGATACTTACTGACCGCGTCAGGATATCCAGTTTTATTTAATTGGTCGAAAATCTTTTTTTTCAACTGGTTCACTAGATTCCTGTTGTTTTCGGAGTTCGTTATTTCTCCCTTTTTGGTATCTAGTTTGTTTATTATTGACTTGATAAACTTTAGTAGTTCGTTCTGAGTGCCCTCTATTGCTTTTAATAGTTGGTCGTCGCTGTCGTTTAATATTTTAGCTTTCTTGTCTTCCATTCGGTGCTAATTCTCCGCTTGCGTCCCTGATTGCTAATGTTTGCGGCTCCGGGTAATACTCTTCGATTCTTTCCGCCATTTCATTCCGAATATCTTTTTTCGTTGCGGCCATAAACTTTTCCTCTTTCCAGTCGTCCAAGATGTCGTCCAGAATTATATCCGCTCGTTTTGCTTTTATCAATTCTTTGTTAAAATCTTCATCCGATCCAACCTCTAGGCAATGTTTTTTCATTTCCTCAGATATATATGTAAACGGCGCAAAGTCTAACTTGCAAATCCCCTGCTTTAGCCTTACTGGATCATTTGAGTACGTGTGCTGCATGTAGGAAACCATTCGGTTGCGTTTGTCTGCTTCCGGTGCTTTTTCTAACTCCAGATAAACGTCCTCGGTTGTTTTGAGTTCGTACTTTTTCGGTCTGGTTATCTTTGGTTTTTTTCGGTCGTTTGCGTTTGGTATTAACAACGCCTCACCATGCCTCAAAGCCCTTTCCTTTATTAAAAACATTCTATTACCCCACTTCAACAATTGATCGAGTAGCGGCAATCTTCTTGTCTTTAGTGCTTCGCCTGATTCTCCTGGATTTTCCAATACATCAACATAAATTGACTTTCTGGCTGCTTCTATGAAGTATCGGTATTCTTTGCCTATGTAATCTAAGTTAGATTGTGGAAATGGTGCGTAACTTATTGGATCAACAACAACTCCCTGCTTGTTAAGTCCTCCCGCTAATGGCTCGCGCTGTATCCTGTCGAATGGGTGATCATGGGTAAGTGTTCCCGTCCCTTTGCAGGTGTTGCACGTTAAGTGGGGTTTTTTGTGCTTAGTCGCCATGTCCATATTGACCACTATCCCACCATTACACCGCATGTTTGAACACTTTGTAGGCATTACAATCTGTCGCGGGTGTGCGTGTTGCACGTCCACCGCTTGCTTGTCAGAGAAATACAAAATCGCTAAATCTGCAATCTGGTAGAATGAATCTAAGAACGATTCAAAGTAATTTCCTTTTTCTTCGTCTTTTGTTAAGTTGCCTCCCAAGATATTAACAGGAACATACCCGGTATCATGGTGAAACCAAACATCTAAACTATAATTCGTTTTCCCTTTTCCGTCTTTTCCGGTTGGATATTTCCAATAATAAGCCGTGGCGTCCACTATGTAAAAATATTCATCTTGAGCCGTTTTCGTTCCTTGCGCTCCAGTATATTCGTATTCCATCATCCCAGCAGACCAAACAACGATATCACTATCTGGGCTTGTTCTTAGCTGTTCTGACCGTACTAATTTCTGCTTGATGTCAATTGGTCTACCTCGATCACTTGCGCCCTCTACCCCCTTGACTGAAGGAGGCAGCAATGGATTAACGTTATTGGTAGGAAATTGAAACAAAACCGCGTTTGGGTCCTCCACCATTTCGCGAAAAAGACAAACAGCCATATACTCGTCAAAAGTCATTCGTTCCCCTAATAGGCTTATATTTTTGCCTTCGTAGTGTTCGCGTGTAATCTCTGAAATGTCAATCAACGGAGCATTAACCCCTAACAATGTCCGAGTGAGTAAACTAATTGCTTTTTCTGTTGGCTCTTTAGTTATTGGCTTGTATACCTTTTCTCTCCATTCTGTGATATGATGGTCCTCCCCTGGCCTTCGCTCGGTTAGAAGCATTCCTGGAGATGCGCCCCGCGTGTGTCTTTTGGCAAGGTCAACGCAAGCAGCCCAGCACGTAAACGCGCTGGGCCTTGATTCTGGTTTGAATATTTCCTTATTCTCTTTTATCCACTCCGAAACCCGTTCAAATGCTATATCTAGCGATTCTTCCAAGTTAAAGCGCTAATTCTGTTCTAATTGCTGCTGTTACTCCTGGAAGTTCTGCCGCCTTGAATTCCCCACCTCTAGGAATGTTGATCGTAAAGGTGATTGATTTTAAGGTGTTCGGATCTCCTGGATTAATTGTTGGCGGTGCTGAGAAAGTGAATACATGACCAATAGATGTAGTTGGAATTGCGGTCGCGTTATCAATAGCGTCTACGTGTGCATCTGCTAGATGATAAATTAATTTTGGTTCACTTCCTTTGTCTGAGCAGCAAGTCACTAAAACCGCGTTCCATTCTTCGGATGCGCACTCTAATGCGTTTACGTATCGATAATGTGATACACCGTCTTTTGCAACTTGGTTGGATGTGAATGTGTAGTTTTTGGACTTAACCCGTGTTAAGGTAAGTTCCTGGCATCCTGCTATTATTGTACTTGATGCTGTCGTGTCTGCATCTTTTACAAAGTTACCGCATGGAGTGATAACAACGTTACCTGCTTGAATTTGTGTTATCCATTCTGCGGGGTCGGAAGGGTCTGCCCATGTAATACATTTTTTGATAAATAGTATTGCTGGACCACCTCCGTACACGTATGCAGGACAATAGTCTGGGTTTTCTAGTTCGGTTCCTTGTGTTGTGCAATCTGGATCGCAAAACGCCTGGAGAAAAATTGGTAAGAACATTTGTCTAAGTTTTAAAGTTTTCGAAAACTTAGACCACTTGATAAGTCAGCTATTTATTTTTGGCGGGTGCTGGCTTTTGTTCTTTTGGTTCTTCTTTTGGTTTTTCCACAACAACACTATACCCATCTTTTAGGTAGTGCTCTTTGCTTTTTTCCCATCGATCCGAATCAACCTCAAATGTTGGACTGTTCGGTTTGGTGATTTTTATCGTTTTTTTACTCATAATAACAAAATTAGGTTATTTTTATCAAATTTACAATTAACATGCACAATTTTTATCTAATTCGCAACTTTTAGTTAATGGAATTGAAGTTAACAACATTCGTCCATTGAAATTATTGGACCAGGAAAACGAATTTCTTTCAAAGATTTCCCCATCAACAATAAATTCTTCTGCGGATAAGATTCGTTTAAATAATATCTTTTTCATGTAGGGAGGAATCGGCCTCAATAACTGAAGGTTGATCACCTCTGAAAAGGTCGCCCCGTCGTCCTCCACGTTTACCGCGCCCGTTTGGCATTCATTTAAGCAGGCATGTAAGCGAATTGAGTCATAGTGTTGATATCCGTATTCTATCGCTATTTTCGTAATTATTCCGGTTAATCCTTCGTGGTTTCCTTCTACGTTAATGACGTTATTTTGTGTCCCTGTGTTTACTTGTGTGATGGTCAACTCCACTCCGTCTACTGTGATGGTGTCGCCAACCTCTAGGCCCGTATTTGGCGCATCCAAAACCATGACCGTTTCATTTAGGTTTGCGTTGTAAATTGCACCCGTGACCGTTTGACAGTCAACTTTACTAGGTATTTCAATAGGATCATAAACATCGTCTATACATGCATTACACCCCGCTACCGACTCCAACCAAATAGTTTTATTCCAATCGTCTTTCTTGAATGTTTGGGTACATACAGAATCAACCTCTACCGGGTTCCTATCTTCAAATCTATAGGACTTTATTTCTAGTGAAAAGCAGTCATGACCTAAATCGCATACTTTTTGAAAATCAATTTCAAACTGCTGGTAGGATATCCCGTTTTGATAGCCAACATAATAATTATCTGAAATTTCGTCAATATCAATAGGTATGTTTCCAGTCGGTAAGCACAATTCTAATTGCATGTAATATTCAGAAGAATTTGAATCCTTCCAACCTACTGTTGGGCACATTGGATCAGAATTCACACTATCTAAAAATGTGGTTTGTAGGCTTATTTTGTCCTCACATATAAATGGCGCGAAATATCGCTCTTTTTCTTCACATAGCGTACAGTTATGCGTTTCATCGCAATTTGCCAATAAACCGTCAGGACTAAATGTTGCGCAGCTTCTACGTAATGGCAGGCAAAGTCTTTTCGTATAGGTTTCTGTATCAACACAGACGGTCGGATCTGGTTCTGTGTTGGTCCATTTTCGATGCAAGACAATGCAAAGGCAATAAGTAACGCCCGGCGTTAACTGGGTGTCGTCTATTCCAATAGCGGCGATTCCGCTTGGTAAAAATGGCCCTATTCCTGTAATGTGGCTATCTTGGAGCTGTGGCAGGTTGCCCGGTTGATCGTTGTATTCAAAAAGGATATCACTACCCTCCTCGAATAAAATGGCAGTTGTGCAAAAGTCGTCCGCGTCTGCCTTGTTAAAGACAACCATTAATTCTTGTTCCTCTTCCGCGCATATGACCGTTAATTCTTCGTTAGTTGTTAGGTCATTAATTACCCTACATGACGTTATTATTGAGGTGTCGAGTTGACCAACATTAATGCAAATATCTTTCTCTATAGTCAATTGTGTGCCGTCCATGTTGAACAATAGGCACAATCTAGGAACAATTTTTTTGCCTATCCAATCTGCAAGAATTCTAAAGGTGGTGCATATCTCATAGGTCGTCCCATCGTTGGAAATTTCAACACTATTGTTCAGTGTTGAAAAATTGCCTACCTCAGTAGTTCCATCATATAACTTAATGATTGCCAAAGTTAAATCCGAAAAACTGCCAGTATATCCAGCGTCTTGAAATTCGGTATTGATATCCGCTATTGGTAAATTAAAGCAGGCTTTTATTCGTTCTTTTGGTGCTGCGTTGATGCATTCGCCAAAACTCGTAATATAGTTGGTTAAATTCGCTTCAATTACGGTGTTTGGGATTGGTAGAAAACATCTTTTTGCTTGGATTGGAGCAGAAATAAAACTGGATTGTTGCCCAGCTTGATCCTCAACAACAACTACTATTCTATAATTTACGCCCTCAGTTAATCCATTATTGATATCAACGCAGCCCGTCCAGGTGTTGCCGCCAAAATTGGCAAGACTGTCCGTTGTTCCTAAAAATCCGCTCGTTGGGACTTCTGGACATATTTGGCTGGGTGCTGATCCTACTACGTCAATTGCGCTGTAATTCGTATCGTTTACAAAGTTGGTCGCGTTGGTTGGATTTTCGCAATGTATTGATACTTGATAGTCTTGACTAGGTAGGCCGTTAAAATCAACACTAAATGTAAGTTTCGTTCGCCTGTTCGCGCAAAGGCAGTTAATTACATCACCATTGAATTCCATCTCATAATTAAAGTTGGAAAACTGGGTACTTTCATTGTAGAATTCCGCCGCGACTGCATGATCAGCAAACGCATAATCGTCTAAAACGGTGCTCGTTGTATCCCTGCAAGTTATCAAAGTTCGGGCTATTTGCGCCGAATTGTAGACTGAAGGAACTGAGCTGGTTAATATCGATGGATTGTTGACGTTATCTTGTAAAAGGTAGTTAAGGTTGCTTATTCCCGTACCACTTAAAAATGAATCTGTGTCTGCTCCTAGAATAAATTTAAAGCATAATTCAAACCTTGATCCGTTTATTCTTCTAATTGATGCCGATACGATGTTGTTATTTACCGCAGTACCGGGTATTAAAGATATTGGGTAAGTGCCATTGGTTGTTGGATATTGAAAACTGTAACCGTATTGAAGGACTCCAGAAGGCGGAACGGCTGGCGCGGTGGTGTCTAAAAATAAGGCAGGATTAACCTCAAACGATTTTCCGTTAAAGTTACCCGGTCCAGTTTGACGAACATCAATACAAAGTTCATTCACTGACCCGATCGCCAGATTTGTCGTTGGCGGTGGGTTTCCGTTTATCGTCGTTGAGTTGATCAGTATTGCCATCGGATGAATGATGAATATCCTTATTCACCTTTTCAATTAGTTTTTTAGACGCTTCTTCAGTCGCCTTTTTTAACAAATTCATCCTTGGCGGGATTATGAATTTCTTCATAACTCCAAAGATACGAAATTTTTATTTTAATTGAAAGTCGTAAATTTGCAGGATGAAAGTTTATCTAAAATCAACAGGAGACAACACACGCCAACTGAAGGACGAAGATCATTTTTGCTCCTCCACGGGTGAGGATTGGACAGAATGTGGAATTGATGCTTTTTTCTTTCCTCTTGGTACTGGAACTAAATCTAAAATAGTTAAAAGTGATGACCCTGTTTATGTTGTGGAATTTCTGGATAGAGGGGATTGGTTGAAATTTATCAAGATGGTAAGGGAATATAAAAAGGCGTTACCCTCTTGAGAAGATAACGCCTTTTACTGACTGTTAAAATATTTTTAGGAAGAATTCATAAATACACCAACCAATTCCCATGATACCGAAAATTAGGATTCCAAGAAATACGGTCTGCTTGTTCCATCTTGTTTTCATGGTACTAAGATAATACTACTTTGTTAATATCTCTATTGCTAAAGGCTTGATTCGTTCACTTCTGGATTGTTAACGCATGTCATGCAAAAAGTACCTTCCATATAATTGAGTACTTGGAAAGCAACCATGCCATTATCCGTTATTCTTTGTGCAAACTCATTCGGTGTTTCACCAACTTCACCTTCTATTTTTTCACAACAAACGGGGCACTCCCAAGAATGCGTTATGTTGTCCAGTATCTCCCTTTGCGCTTTTGTTTGTACAGGCATGGCGGATCGTTTCATTACAACCATATCTTCCGATTCCCACTCTTCAATTTGTTTCTCCATTTCTATGTTTTCTAATTCCTCTTTCATTTTTTGTTTTGTTTTAATATTCAATATAATTAGATAAATCTTCAATTCCTTCACAATTAATTGCCACTTGAATTTCAAATAGTCGAGTACTTGCGATTATTTCTGGTGCTCCGTAGCAGTCTAGATCGTCGTAGTCCCATTCAGTAATTAAGCAATGGTAGTCGTTGACCTTCATTTCCTCTAGTTTCTGCACTAATTCCTTGAGGCTGTCGGACTCTTCGTCTAGTTCTGGTAGTCCGTGTGATTCTTCTTCGTATGTTGCTGTAAATCTCATACTCAGGGCTTTAATTTTATTGTTGTTTCTATAAGTTTTTCATCACTACACCAAGTAGTATACCACACATTCCATTCGAGATTTCTACCAGTTTCTTTTGCATGAATCAGTATTTGGTATTCACTACCTTTGTACATCCTCTTAAATTTAGCCCTTGCGGGGTGAACTAAAAGACTAGGGAATTCGGCACCGCCTTCCTGCTGCCATAATATTTTTCTCATAGTGTTTTTTCTAAGTTAACAATTATACTCCAAAGATCATATCCTCCGTACTTTCTGTATACGTCCGGTGGATCTTATTCGTCCTTGATTCTTCAATTAGTGATTCGATGTAATTTCTTTTTATCCCTGCTTCGTGCTTCTTGATACTGGCTAAATAGATTCTAGCCTTTGCCCACGCTCTTTTTAATGCTGCTCCAAATGATTCGTAATTACCAGTTTTGAAAATTGCGTGAGCGTATCGGAATATCTTTGCTCTTATTGCTTTTGTGTATTTCATGGTTTTTTAATTTTACATATAGTTGTTTTTGTGTGCATGTCCCCAAATACAGTGTCCAAAGTCATCATAAATGCAGCAACAGGCCCAAGTGAAAGCCCTTTAAATTCCTCTACAAATGGAGTAGAATATGTATACCTAGAGTTTGGCGCAAACCTCGGACCGCTGTCATGTTCAGTGCAAACTTTTTTGAGTACATCTCCGTGCCACTTTGGATTAACTCCTTTGCTTTCATCCTTTGTGATCAAGTAGCCGTTTATGACTAAAGATTGCGGGCTCTGTGTTTTGTCGAATTTTATATTTTCCACAATTAATTCTTTATTTTCCTTGTAACTTTTTTCCTTAAAAATCATCAAAACATAAACCAATCCTGTGATGTCCCAATTGTATTCTATTTTTGTTTGATGCCAATTTAGGGCAGAATCGCAAACATTCAGTCCCATTTTTTTCAATGTCAGGTTAAAGTCTTTTTTGTACCTAAACGAAACTTGCGCACCTTCATTATGCGCAAGTTTTCGACATTTCTTTATCCAGTGCCTTTTTCTCATATCGTCTTAATTTTCCAAACCTTAGTAAAATCGTTTTTGTAAATCAATTCGGTTCCTTTGTTTTGGATTCTGGCAGCATCTTTTTTTGACACTCTGCTTCTTATGTCAGTATCGCTGCTATAGATGTAGAACTTTCCAGACTCTTCTATTAGTTCCTCGTTTTTAAGGTAATTCGATGCTGTATTATTCATTTTTTTAAGTTTTAAAGTGTGTTACCGTATCAATTCCTTCACAATATCGTTATAATATTTGGATTGTGCAAGTTTTCTGCAAAAAATATGCAAGAAACTTTCTTTTTAGTTGTGTGTACCTTGTGTTTACTGTGTATATTTGTGCAAGTTATTTGCATGTTTGTAAAATTATCGTACCTTTGCATTATGTATGACACAAATCAGATAGGAAAATTTGTAAGAAAGGAGCGAAGATCGCGGGATCTATCGCAGACGGAATTGGCTAATATTGCGAAAGTCAGTATTCGGACCGTCGTCAACATTGAGAAGTTCCAAAAAGTCAGGAGCACTACCCTGGAATTGGTCTTAAGGGCTTTAGGTCACAAACTAGAATACAAAGCCAATATAGTTCCCATAGAGGACGACAAGGCAGCCTAATTTGAATTTAAAATATATTTTTCCTAGTTTTGTAAACCACCAAAATTAAATCCATTATGAACCCCCTGCATGCGAAACTAGAAACTATATCAAACCGTATCCGACAAACTAAGGAGCGTATAACCACAGAGGAGGCCACAAAGAATGCCTATATCATGCCATTTATCCAAGCATTAGGCTATGACATCTTTGACCCTCTGGAGGTTGTGCCAGAATACATCGCAGATATTGGTAAGAAAAAAGGCGAAAAGGTTGATTACTGTATTTTGAAGGAAGGTAAACCGATTATTATAATTGAGTGCAAGAACTGGAGCGAAAAACTAGACGTACATACAACACAGTTAGAGCGATATTTCCACACAACAAAAGTAAAATTTGCAATCTTGACAAATGGTATTGATTACCGATTCTTTACCGATCTATCAAAACCGAATGTATTAGACAAAAAACCTTTCCTTTCGTTTGATATGACTAACCTCAAGGAAGTAACTGTTGGCGAATTATCGAAATTTGCAAAAGAGGTATTTGACGAAGAAATGATCATGGAACGGGCAAGCGATTTAAAATACCTCAATGCCTTAGTCACTTATCTAGGAGAACAAACGGCAGATCCCGACGACGACTTCATTAAATTCTTTGGGAATAAGGTGTATGAAGGCAAAATGACAACCAAGGCGATATTCGCGCTTAAGCCAATAATATCAAAAGCATTCTCATTATTTCTTAATGATGCCGTACAAAATAGACTGCAAACAGCGATAGACGTGAAGCCCAAAGAAGAGCCAGTGGAGGAGGTTGAAAAATCAAATGGGATCAATACTACTGAAGATGAAATTGAAGCCTTCCACCTTATTAAATCAATGCTAAGAAACGATATTGACCCATCCCGTATATCTTACCGTGACACAAAATCTTACTTTGGTGTACTTCTTGATGACAACAACCGGAAGCCAATTTGCAGATTATGGTTAGAATCAAATAACTGGTATATTGGAATCTTTGACGAAAAAAGAGAAATTGAAAAGCATAAAATCGAAGCATTGAACGACATTTATAATTTCAATGATCAAATTAAAAATACTTGCGAATCTTACAATTAAACAACATGAAATACTTAATAATTCTACTATCTACTTTATTCCTTTTTTCTTCCTGCAAGAAAGATGCAATCTTTGATCCTGAGAATCCAAAACGCATTGACTTCTTTGGCGATTGGGAGCAAACCGAAAACACGTGCGAATCAACCCTGTCCTGTAATTCCTTTGACGACCAGTATATGAGAGGCTACGAAGACTGTGACAACATCCCGACTTCCACGTTTGAATGGAGAATTTCTGGAGGCAAGATAATTACAAACTTCGTAAACTCAACAAACGAAGTCAGCGCGGACTACGTGTTTGAAAACGAAAACCTAATAAGGTTCACTAACAACAACGGCTGCCATATCCTTATGTCTCGTTTATAGCTCCTGGCAGATTCTAATATTTTTGTAAATCACTTGGTTTGTTTTGAAATTAAATTCAATTTCTTCTGCAAAACCTAACCCGTTAGCCGTTTGTATTGCCGTGTCCATCCCGTTTTCTAGGACTGAATCAAAAACTTCACATCGGATATCTTCGCTGAATTGGTTAATAATCCATTTCTTTTTGTCTGCGTTTCGCGGGTCTTCTGTTGCGTGGTAACATTTGTATAACTCTGGCCACGGTGCTTGTTCTGCAAACAACAACGAGCAATTAAAGATGTGTCGTTGGTGCAATGGGAATGGGTTGTATTGGTCTCCTGTTTCGAGTACATCCAATGTCCCCGTTTGGTTGTCAGCTATTTTGTTTTCTACTATTGCGTAATTGCAATTTCCTGGGCCGTTTCGGTAGCTAGCCACGTTCAGCAACTTGCATTTTTCTGAGACTCCTTCTGTTAAAATTAGCGCGCCGAATGGTCTGTATACCTGAGGATTGCCGCTAAACAATGCTTGATCCTTGTCGCTTATGTGGTAAACGTCTCCCGCGAATGCTGCTGGACTAAAGTTTTCAAGGATGCACGCACATTCCTTATTCCTTCCCTTCTGCGGTGGATCATTCCACTCAACAAGGTCGTTGTAAATGTTTTTTACTGTGTTCGCGCTGCTATCTAGGCTATCGGAGGAATATTCAAAACGACCATAAGCGCAACGGTCATCCTCTTCCATCGCGTAACATGGCGGCTCGTCTGCTAGGCCGTCTCTGTAGGACTTATCTACATCCGTTAGTACATCCTTATATCTTGCGTTTAAATCCTCCTCTGTGTCAAAGCAAAATTGTCCATCTACTATCCTGTAGTCGGCATTGAATACCTTTTTTAGGTCGTTCATAAGTTCGACAAACGAAACTATAGGCGCATTAAGGTCGATCCACAGCGGGCAATCGCTTTGCCCTTCTACGTTTTGAGCGCAAACTATAGACAGGCAATCATATTTCCCTCCAGCGTTTAGAATATTTGATTTAAAAGACAGTCCGCATCGTTTTAGGTTAAACTCAATAATCTCACGAATTTTGTAAATTCCGTGACTCTTGCCGCATCCTGCCAACCTTTCCAGTACTTTTTCACCTACACCTAGCAACGCCCCTACGCTTAATATTGGTCCAAGTATGGCCCCAAGTAAAAACAACCAAAACGAACCGCCTCCACAGTATGGAATATTTGCCTGCGTTGTTATGTTATCCTTAAATTCCCCCTGATCAACTCCATTATTCGTCCACCAAATTTTATTTAATCGAGCCATACAAGTATCAGTATCATAGACGCCACTTGCAACACCCGAAATTGTACATTCATCTGGACAATGGACCATCCCGCCTGGAGTAATCAAATAATCAATGTAACGATCACAACATTCAATATAAAGACGAATACAAAGCTGATTCCTGCAAGGTGGCGTAAATAGCTGCTCCACTAAAAAGTCATAAGCCTTGCCAGTAAATAAAAGGTCACCACTATCGCTAACATTGACAGTCCTTGTGTCCGTATCCCTGGAGAACGTCAGAGACGGTGCTTCAAATCCCTGTATTTCATCAAGTGAATACTCTTTTAGTTTTAGTTTACTTTCCCCTAACCATACTCTATTCATGCTAATTTCTTTTTCTTGTTTTCTTTAGTAATCCGGCTGTATATCTTCGTTCCATGACTGTTAACCCTGATTCGTCAAACCTAACTATCGTTTTATTTTGGAAATTCTGCTGAAGTAGTTCATCTAATTTCTTGTTAGTGTTGTCTATCTTTTCGGCTAGGATCTTACTTTCGTTTGGTGCTTGGTTTGATGTTAGAATATTGGCCGTGTACGTTGGTCGGTTTCTGAATTCTCTATAGGCTTGAAAACCTTGGACCAATTGATCATTAGAAATTCCATAGCCAATTTTTCTATTTTGGTCTGCTGTCATTATCCGCTCGTTGCCATGTGCGATGATTGGAAAACCATCCGTGTCACTTGGTGCTCGTCCGCTTTTTGTTAGCCGTTCCGTTCCTTCGAAAAAAGCTGGTATATCTGAAAACGCATTGCCAACCGACAACCCGATACTTGCTATACTTGCTGCGATCGATGCTGCCGCAAGGATACCGCCGAAAACATTTCCTTCCGCCACAGCGACACTCACCGCCTTTATTGAGTTACTCAACGTAACTGCCTCATTTATAGCAATTTCCACCGCCGCTAATACTCTTTGAGCCCTTACGAAAGCCTCTCTTTTCCTGACTAATTCGTTTAATCGATTTTCTTCTAATTCGAGTTGGTCCGCTACTGCTTCATCCTGGATGCTTCGTAATTTTTCAATTCTTGATCGCTGGTTTTCAATTTCACCTTCCGCGTTCTCCTGCGCGTTTTGAAGTACCGTTGTCCCTATTTCTATTAATTCGCTTGCAATCTCCTTTGCCGCTTCCGCGTTCGCCTTCCTAGCCTCCTTGACGCTCTCCAAACTCCTAATTTTCTGTTCGTCTGCAAGTTCCTGCTCACGTACGGAAAGTTGCAAAGCCTCGTTAATTCGGTCAATTTCTGCAATCTCCTGATCCGCTAGAAACTTTCGCCTTGAAGATGGATCGTCACCAAGTCGCTGTAATAGTTCTGGTGGTTCGTCTGCATTTGATTTTAGGTCTGCCAGTTTTATTTCCTGGATTTCGATTTGTAAGAGTTGATCCAGTAGTTCCCGTTGACGTGCGATTTGTTGATCTGTTCCTCCTACAGCTGCTTTTGTCCTTCTGTTGGTTGCCTCCGCTTGTGCAATTGATCGTTCTACGTCGTCCTTAATTAGTGCGTTTTCTAAATCTATAATATTCTCTAAAGCTCGCAATCTTGCTTTTTCTGCTGCTTCTGCTTCCTTTTTGGAGATGGTGTTTTTCTTAGTCGACTTAGTATTTTTGTCAGTTACTTCGTTTTGGCGGTCCAGTAGTGCGGCTAATTCTGGATATTGTAATCTTAGTTCCTCTAGGATTTTGTTTTGTTCGTTCGTTGCTGCAACTACGTCTTTACCTGCGTTTGCTTGTGCAATTTCCGCCGCCGTTAGACTTGCCTTTTCAGTTCTTAGCCTGTCAAGGATTCTGGCTTCTTCATTCCCTGCAATTGTCGCGCCTGTTCTTTGGTTAGTGGATAGTGTGGCCGTTTCTGCTAGTCTTGCCTCTGCTGCTGCTAAAGTTAATGTTTGATCTCCTAGAAAGTCCCTAGCTTCATTTAATGCGCGAATATTGGATATTTGTCGGGCTGCTTGGTTTGCTACTAAGTTTCTTTGTCGTTCTTGGAGTCGTTCAACCTCTTCTGCTGCTTTAGAAATTATGATTCTAGCTAAATATAAGTCGTTTACTTCCTGTAACCTTTGGCCTAGTTCTTCGTTGCTTGCTGTCTCTGCATCCAAATTACCTAAGAAGTCAGGGTATTGCGCTTGTAGTGTGGAAATTAGTTTGTTTCTGTCCTCTTGGGATGTGTTGGCGTCTGTTATTTGACCTACTAGCAACTGTAGTCCTTGCCGTTCCTCTTCTATCTCCTCTGATACTTTGACTTTTACAAATTCAGTAGCGGATTTGGTTAGTTTATTGAAAAAGTCTACTGCTGTTGATACTGATCCGAGTAGACGTTGCCCAATTGCTTTTTGAAGTGCTCCGAAATTACCAACTAAGGTTGAAATTCTACCTCCTACTGTTTGGCTTTGCTTTTCAATCAACCCGAAGAATTGACCACCTTCCGCAGACATGGCCTCGAATGCTTTCTCTATATCATCAAATCCAATCTTTCCAGTACTGGCAAACTTCTTTACTTCGCTTGCTGCGATACCTAATTGATCGCCTAGTAAATCGAATATTGGAATTCCTCTAGAAGCAAATTGATTAAGGTCCTCAGTATAGGCCGTTTGTTGCGTTCTAATCTGACCATAAACAAAAGCCAAATCTTGCAAGTCCGTCCCTGTTCCTGCGGATGCATTACCCAAAATGCGAAGCGAATCGACAACTTTATCGCTGGAGATTCCAAACGCCAAAAGCTGCTGTCCTGCGTTGATTACCTCAGTAGGTTCAAAAGGAGTAGACACCGAGAATTCGTTTAAATCCTTGAGTATCTTTGTTGCCGCTTCTGCTGATCCTAAGAACGTGGTAAAGGCTACCTCTGTTTGCTCAAAGTTGATCGCGGCTTGTATTCCAGCTTGCCCCAGTTGAGCAAGTCCAGAAATTGCACCTTTGGCAGCTTCAAACGCGAATAATGCTGCTAGGTTAGCTTTTGCAATCTTAAATCCGTCGGACGTTTCTTTGGTGTCCTTCTTTAATTTCTTTGTGGCGCGGTCGTCGTATCTAGTTTTATATTCTAGTAAAATGTTCCGCTTTGCTATTGTTGCCATTTGTTAACACTCATCTATGGCGGGTGAGGTTATTAAATATGGCTTTTCTCTTGGTGTAAAGGTACGGGATTTAGACTGAACGATCAATCCATTCTCCCCGAACCCATAATTTATTAATTAAATCAATTGCGTGGGTTGGATTTTCTTTGGCTAGTCGTTTGATTTTCTTCTTTAGCTTTCTTGGTATTCTCATTGCTATTTTTTTACTATTCAAAGAAATCAACCATAGTGCCAGGATACAAACCCAACTTTTGGCAAAACGTCTCATAATCGAATGGATTGTCCGATCTTCCATGTGCTGACTTTAGATAGTTTTTATGGGCTACCTGTTTCTCTTTTTCTGTTCGCTTACCTACCCATTCCGCTCGGTTGATATCCATTAGGTTAGTAATTGATTTGAAGAAATGATAAAGCTGCTTTCCCTTATGGTCGTATCGGTTAACGGCTGCGGTGTCTTGAGCAACCATAGCAGCGATTAACAATTGGGGTTGGTCAATATTGTTCTTTGCTAGTCCATCGTTGGCAGCGAATATAAATACGCCCTCTCTAAAGTGTTTTTGAAGGTTGGCAAACGCCTGATCAAATGCCTTTTTGGCTGTGATGTCGTCTAGTTGGTTTTTTGATTTAATTAGTTCCATTGAGTATTCTTTTAATTTTTCCTTTAATGTTAAAACTATCTGCCCATTCTGCATGGGTCTTTGGTTTTCCGAATAGCTCGGAGTATATTTTTTCGGCTTTTTCTTGGATTGTCATTTGTTAATTATTTCTACGTTGTTTTTGATTAAAGTTTCGTGAATCCTTGTTGTTACCCAGTCAACTAGATAGGCTTGTGGTTCGTCGTTATTCCCATCGACAATTACACCTTTCCTTAAGGAGATAAAATTGGCAATGTGGACTGCTTCATGCGCAATGACCCCGTAGGTTAGTTTATGTTCGTTCCTTGGATTAAATACACACATAATTCCACCGCCACTAAGAAAGGAGTGCGCATACAGCTCGCTTAACTCAAATTCTTTTAGGTGTGGGAATTTCTTTTCTAGTTTGGCTACGTCATCACAAATAACCACAAGAAATTTTCCCTTATAGATCGGCACATCGTAGTTGTCGTATTTTGTTTTCATTTTCTAATTTATTTGATACATATTTATTCGCTCAACATCGGCAAAGAATAACATTTGAGGTTCGCCGAATACTTTAGTTAGTTTTTGTTCCATTTCAATAATTAGGTTTCCAACAAACGATTCATACTCCTCCTCTGGAATTTCTCTTAATTCTGCTTCAAGGTCAACTTCTTGCTCAATAATATTGTCGTCCCAATCAACCTCCCCTACTATCTCACCAATTACCTCTACCCATCTAGGGGCTATTTCTTCCGCTTGCTCAAATGATTCCGCAACTATCAAAGGGCCGTCAATCTGGATAGTGTTGCCTGTTAGCCTGCACACTGCTGTTATTTCTGTTAGATAGTGTTTCATTTCTTAATTATTAAAACAATTCTTGTTATTATGTTTGCTATTGCTTCGTAGATGGTGAACACGGCTTGCATCTATTTAGGTAGCGATTCAGTTCGCTTGATTTCTTATTGAGGTAGTGCTCTGCGTAGGTCTTTGCGTCGTCTATAGTGCGCTCTGTGCTTATGTATTGCCCTTCAATTTCAAGGCTAAAGGCAGGCGTTTCCTTCCATGATTTCCATGTGATTATAAACATACCTAATGGCGTATCGCATGTAGTGTGGTCGTACGGTATAATTTTGTTTCCTTTTTCAATTTCAGTCCAATTCATTGTCACAACTTTTAATCCTAATTTTCAAGTATCCCAGCTAGGGAAATTTCACACTAACCAATTGATTTAAAGATACTTAATTTTTCGGTGGTTTTTTAATGTTTTCGGGTTTATTTGGGTGTTTTGGTGTCACAATATCCCAGTCTAATTCAGTCTCAACAATTTCGTCTAATTCTGACTTCGTGACCTCCATTTCCTCAATGTGGTTTCCGCATGCGCTTAAATGGCAAAGGTGGTAGGTTGTCATGAATTTTACCTCAAATGTTTCGTCATCCTCCATTACATTTCGTTTGTATGCTTTGCTAAATTGGCTAGTCCTTCGCTGTCGGTTTTGATTGGAAGTGGATGACCCTCATTGTTGGTTTTGATTGCGGACGGGTAGCCGTACTGGCAAACCATCCCATTGTTAACCAAATCCCTCCATTCGTTAGGGTCTCCGTGGTGCAGCATTCTACTTATTTCTTGAGCGCTCATTTCTGGTTGGCTTGCATTACATACAGCGTCTACAAAGTTTTCATAGTCCTGTCTTCGCTTCTCTATGGTTAATGCTGCATCCTCAATTATTCTATACCAGCCATAATCGGGTTGACTCCTGTAGGATACTGTGAAGCCAATGTGTTTTTTTCCTTCTGTGTATTTCTCCACCACAAATGGGCTAATCCTTAAAATATCATCAATCCGAAACACTCCGAAATACTTGGTTTTTACTATCATTTTCTTGGTTTTAAATATTTCTCATTAAAATCTTTCCTTGTCTGCCAAATCTGCCAATACTCCCCTACATTCATTGCCTCCAGTTCATCAATACTTAATTCAGTCAGTTGAGAAACAAAAATCAACTCCTCATTTACTTTACTAACTTTGGCGTTGTATTTTTCTGCAAAAGTTTGGTAAAATTGTTCTCCGTTGCCCGCACTACCTGATTGTTCAAAAATTCCATTTGGTCGGTCATAGTGCCTTGCATGTTGATTAATGGCAGATAGATGTTGTTTGCTGTAATCAAAAAAAAAGTGCGGATCTCGTCGTTAGTTGAGAATAAATCCCATTTCCTTTGTTCCCAGTAGTCAGTACATTCGTCGTAAGGTTCTGCATCTAGTAGAATAATCTGATTTGCAACTTTGAATAAGTTTCTGCCTGTTATTTCTAAGTCTAAGTAGTCCTGCATAGACTTCAGGGCATGCCCTAGGCTCGCTTTGTCTCCTTTATTGTGGAAAGCTATAGCCGTTTCGATTCGTGCCCGCACATCCTCTATATTGACCTTCTTATCTAAGTAGGTTAAATTTACCTGCATTGCTTGATATCTCTTATTCATTTGACCAAGTGGAACTGATGGTGTCCATAGCCTTACCCCTCCAACGTTGATCGACTTTAATGCCTTGGTTGGTTGTGGTTCTAACTTCTTAGCTAGATTTAGGAGGATGGTTTGTGTTTTTAGTCTCATTATCTTATTATTTGATGTGCTGCTAAATTGATATCACTACTTCCTTTTGGAAATAAATGATGGATGCCGTACCTCGCTGCGTCTCCTGCGTCTTGCCCGTGCCCTTTGTTTCTATCCTTGAATAATTTCCCTGTCTTTTCCACTACCTGTCCTGTCTCAAAGTCGTTGATTAATGGCGCGTTTGTACTTTCTTGAACGAATACTGGCATAGTCCAAAACAATTGACTCATTACTCCCCTACTCCAAGTGTGCAGCCCGTTTTGCTTTCTGGTTTCCTCATCTACCGGAACATTGAAATAGTTTTGTAATTTCAGATAATCGGTGTTCATTTCTCCGCCTTCTAGGATGTCCGCTTGGCTGCTGTGACTGTGCCCTGATCTATCGCCTACAATGTTTAATAAGTATGGCCCTGTTCGGTATCGTTCCAATTTTCCACTATTAATTATTCCTTGCGTTCCTTGGTCTACTTGGATAGTCTCGTAAAAATATACTCCGTATCCTGGAATGTATTGAAGGACGACACACGTACATGGGTAGCTGTTAAAGTCAAAACTTAGTACTAATGGGAAAATATTATTAATCGTTAGCGTCTCCTTTGTTACGTGTTTTTCTCTGTCAAAGTAAAGGAAGAACGGTTTTTTGTTTAGGTTTATATTCCAATCACCATCAACGAACATCTTGAATTTAAGAGGAGTCATTGACCGCCTTTTTGACTCGATCCAATCTTCCTCAATGTATGGATTATCGTAAACGCTAGAAGGAATGTATTTAAAATTATCCTGCAATGTTCCGTCTGCCCACTTCTCATAAACTCTACCCTTTAGCCATTTGTGTGTAGGGTTACATGTCGCTGCGATGAAACTTGGTGGTGTTGGTTTGCCTGCTCTTTTGTCTGCTTGACGTTTACCCATCATCCACGTACCAATCCTTTCCATTACCTTATCGAATGTTTCCTCTGATATTCCGCTTATTTCTTCAAATCCTGCTCCATCAATTTCCAGTCCTTTGAATTTCTCTAAGTACTTTAGACCTGAGTCGAAATTCTCCTGCATGAATATTATTTGACTTCCATTAGTCATTGTGCAGGTCCAGACATTATGCTCTGTTGGTTTTTGCTTGATGAATTTGGCCGGGCAAACTTTGTAAAACTCTGGAAGAACTGATAATTTAATCATTGGTAGCGTCTCCCTGATTATTGCCCATCGACTGCCGGGGAACATTCTACACAACAAGACAAATAACCCCAACAAAGCCCATGTCTTACCACCGCGGATAGATCCACCGTATAGGATGAATTCAAACTGCCGAGATAGTACCGCCCTGACGAACTCCATTTGTTTTGGGAATGGCTCGAATAAGGTTTGTTCTATTTTTGCTACTGCTGCCAGAATTTAGAATTTTATCTTTTGTCCGTCAATAATAAATACCTGCTCTGTTATTGGGTCTCCGCTTGTTTCTATTGGCAGCGTTGCCTTACCATCTATCCTATCAATTGCATCTTTCAAAATTATATCGCTCTTTTTTGCTCGTTTCAAATAGTGCAAGACTAAGTGTTCAGCTTTAGTAAGCGATACCCGAACGTTTACTTTCCTTCCTGTTGGTTGTCCTTGTTCGTCCAGTTCGTCAGCTCCCTTAATGCTCAGATATTCGTTTTCGTCGAATAGCTGTTTTTTGATCATTGTTACTAATGACTTACCCCTCCTGTTTTTAGGCTGGTTTTCGCTTGAAAACGTGTTTCCGTCTGACCCATTTATGTTTTTATTTCCTCCAGGCATGCTCGTAGTATTCTCGTAGTATTATGTCGCACAAACACACGGCATAGTAAATAATGTTATTTCTTCTATCTCGTACATCTTGAGATACTTTTTGAATTTATGTATTGGGTAGTGCTCTGTATCGGGCACTCCTGCACATTTCATCCTTTTAAAAATTGGTTCTAGTTCGCTCAGGTAGATTGGTTCGTTAAATCTTCTTAATAGAGAGTACCCTAATTCGTCTTCTGTTTTGGATGCTTTTTTGAATATCCTATATTCTCTACAGTAGGTTACATACCAATGTTGCAAACCCCCTTTTTCACACCCTGCACAGTTAGCGTGTTTGTAATGACTGTATGTTATTGGTGGGGGTATAGCCACTTCTAGCGTCGAAAGTATTGTCCTCTCCCATAGGGCTAAGGGGAAATCCGTCCTATACCCCATCGCCGACATAATTCCAGCCCTTCTTTGTATTCTTGTGTTTTCATTGCTATCAAATCCGTAATAGCAAACGCAATTCTTTTCTGGAAAGTTCGTCTTTAGGTAGTCATGGAAAGGTTTGGTTTTTAACTCGTAAGTGCAAAATGCATTCCCTGTGCCAGGCTGCTTGAATCCTTTTTTCATTAACGAAATATCAAACTGATCGGGGAGGTCTTCTGTTGGCAATCCTTTATAGTTTGCATAAGTAATCGGTATCCCTAAGTGGTCGGCGACCTCCTGCTTGAATCGCTTAATGTCTTGATCTTCGACATCTTTGTTGATGTCATGGTTAAGCAGCACAACATTTTCTTTGCCGAATTTCCTTACTACCTCTATCGCAACCAAACCAGAAGAATGACCTCCAGAGAAGCAAACGATATGTTTTTTATTTTTTAGGTCTTCCATCTTTTCTTTCAATTTTTGAGAACTTTATTACATCTTTTTCAAAGAACACCCAGCTATTCCCCACTTTTTGCCCGTACATCTTATCTGCTAGTTTCTTTACTCGCTGAATGCTGACTCCTAGTATTTCAGCAGCCTCTTTGCATCCTATTATCTTTGGTCGTCTCATGCTGCTTTCCATGTTTTGTATTCTTCTTTCATACAACATCCACATGGTCGGTATCCGTTTTCCTTTGCTTCTACTTCTGAAGCGAAGAATACTCTCTGTTTAACGTAGTGTCCTTTTGCTACCCATTTAGCTGCGTTTGGGCAATTCAAGTGACCGTAGATTTTTAGTTTTCTGTGACCTCCGAAAGAGATAGTTCCTTCTTGCTTTTGAGTTGCTATTTCTCTAAGTGTCATTGCTGCTGTTGAAGTAATCATATTGGTTGTTTTTATTTGTGCTTCCTAATATGATTACAAGATAAAAAAACTATTTCTTTTTTGCAATAGTTTTACTGTTTATTTCCATTTATTTTTGATTTAATTTCAAATGCCCAAAATGGGGCTTTAATTTCTTTGACTTTAGCGTGCTTTTTTAGAAACTCCTTCCATTCGCTTTTACTCCACCCACATTGATACCCTCTTGCTGTTACCGTGTCATGATCTTCTGCTCCGTAGATTGATAGCAATATTTTCCCATCTTCATTAATTAGCGTTTGCAGCGTCCTGATTAGTTCAAATCGGTTGTGGTCTAATGGTATTACATTGATCACATAATTACAGGTTACTGTGTCATACTTTTTGTCTAGTAGTTCATAGTCGGCTTTCCATGCTGGATCAAAAATATTGTATTCGTGTACCTCTTTGCCTCCTCCGTAATCCAGTACCTCTCCGGTCAAAAATCCTTGATCCTGATAGAATGCCATTGGAGCACTTAGGTCAGTCCTGGATATTGCAGTTGAATAACCTGCTAATTCTTTGTACTCTTCTAGCTTTTCCGAATTTACCGAGTTGTCAATCTCTCTTTTTTCTCTTGGTGCACTTTCTTGCTTGTAATCTTCTTCGTCATCCTCTTCTGCTACTATTCCCCATTCGTGAACTTCTTGAGGTGTTAGTTCTTCAAAATCCCATTTACTACTCTCTGCCGTTGCGTTGTCTGCTATTGCCAATCTCCTCCGTTTTGGATCGTCGTATTTCAGGTCGGTTCTTTTTACTATTACCAGTTCTGTTCCGTCTGTCTCAACTATCCTGGTTTTTACTCCTAGTTTTTCCGCTTGTTCGTATGCTCCGTTTCCTGCAATTAGGATTCCATCACTATCAATCAATACACTCCTACCAGCACCATTTTTTTCAAATGATTCGCGGATCTGGTTCTTGTTCTTGTCTCCGTGCTTTCTTGTGTTGTTTGGGTCTAATTTTATTTTCTTCATTGATTCCTCTTTTAAAATTCGGGGAGCAGCCCGCCATAGATGAAGATTAATTCATGATCGTTGAATGATCTCCGCTCCCCTGACCAAGTGGTCTAATTCTTTTGGTTGTTCTGGTATTGGTTTATGTCTTTGCTTTTCATTTTCTATTACTCTGCGTCAATTTTCATTTTTACTATTCACTATAAAATCTACTCTACCAACTCAAAGCCATCAATAACATAACTTCTTGATCCTACACGATAGGGGACTAACAGGTATTGGTTGTAATGAATTTTGATTTCTTTTCCTATGTTGGCGTTTAGACTATCTGCAACAGATTGGCTTGATACCGAAAAATTAAACGTGTCCAGCTTGACTGTTCCCATTCCTGCGTTTAGCATTAATTCACCCTCGTAGGTTTTGTAGAATAAACCCTTCTTGCTGATCTTTCTAAGTACTCCCACCCTCTCACCTTCCGAGTAGTTGAATATTGGCTTATTGGCAATTAATTTAACTCCAACAAGAAGCACCACCACCAAGGCAATAGTTGAGAAAAATCCGATAATCAATTTAAACTCTAAGTCCATAATTCTAAATTTACATTTGGTTATAAAATACAAAAGCGCACACCACAGGAGTCTACCTATCGTGAGCGCAAGCCTCAATATACAACTTAATTTTTAGTTAATCCAGTTGTGAGAGGTTTATTTTTTGGTTATTTTTCTTAGATTGTTGGTTTTGTGGGTTTTATCGTTTCTTTGGGTGGTAGTTTGTGATTCCAAGAATGATTCGATTAGCTTAATTCTTGGCTCTAAAAGTGTTGGCCTGTAGAAGTAGTCGGTGCTGTTCTGGTCTTCGTCAATGAAGTATTTGCCATTGGTATGCTCGAAGTGGTCACGTAGTAGCTTCCTTGTGCTCCTGACTAGGCCTTTGTCACAGTGTAGTTTGGCAAGAACAGTACATGTGGAGTGATACCCTTCTTCGAAGTAGAACGGTAGTTGGTCGCGCAGGAATTTGATTAGCTCTATCTCTGGATTTATGTCAAATACAAGGTCTCCAAAGTATTCTGCTTCGAATTCCTTTTGAGTTAGATCCTTCTCTTCGCTGTCTAGTTTGTTATTCATCGTCAATTAGGTCTAAAATATCGTCCCTATAGGTCGCCCTGTTGGGTAGCCTATTTTTAATAAACTCCTGCATCTTTTCAAGGAATGTTTTTCTTTTTACCCCTCTGATTTGGTCCAGTACGTCCTGCGTTACTCTTGCCCCTTGGAATGCCATTTGTTCTGTTTGTCGTCTATTTGGTCGGTGGATTATGCCTGCCAAAGTAAATAAAGATCGTAAGCATACAATATCGCTGCTGCCAAAAGGAATGCATCTGTAATATCCAATCGGGGCTTTAGTAGCACTATCCAATCAGGAAGATAAAACACTTTCTTCCTTTCCTCTACTCCTGTCTCCTCGCTGTCTAAAATTTGGTTATTCATTTCTTTCTTGCTTTTCTTGCTCGCTTCGCTTTGGCTCTTGCCTTCTTTTGCTTTTTGGTTTTTGGTGTTGGTCGAGGATTTAGTGTTGTTCCTCCGTTTTGTGGAGCAACTTTGTAGTTTAGCCTTGCATCATCTTGCAGACCTTCTGCCATCATTCCCATCAGCATAAATTGTTTTAGTACGTTCTTTTTGTTCATTGCTTTTATTCAATTATTTCAAAATGAGATAGAGGTGCTTGGACTAGCCTTCGTTTAGTTATTTCTTCGTTCTCCATTCCCATTGCCAGGAATGTCTTATGTAGGTCGGTTTGCTTTCCTGTACCCTCACTTATTAAGATTATTGCAAACGTTGTAGGATACGCGTGTGCATAGCCGTCAATTTCGCCCATTTGATTCTCTTCGTAGCCGTTTCCAGATTTGTTGAATTTTACTGTTAGTCTCATTTGTATTTTTTAATTAGATACTCTTATTCCGTGGACGAAGTGGCCGTTAGATACTTTGCCGCTTTTGTTAAATTTCACATCTGCTAGTAATTCGCCTGATGCTTTTCTTGATCGTATTTTTACGATTGTTGCACTTTGCCAATATGGCTCGTTTCCTCCTGGAAGATCCCCAGTTTTAGGCCATTCAGGGTTATTGAAAACTAGAACGGTGTCGCCTGCTTTTGGTGGTTGCACTTCCTTTATTTCATTCCCTCCACAATTAGGGCAAAATATTGGATTGATTAGGCTTGTTGTTCTGTTCTTGTCCATTAGTTCGTCTTGGTGTCCTTGCCATTGGCAGATTTTACATTCTCTATTCATTGGTAGTTAATTTTTCGTACTCACGTTTTGTCATGATTACCAATTCAGTATTTAGGGTTAAAGTGTCGCGTCCTTGCTTCTCGATTGGGTCTGTCACCTTCAGCAGATATATTTGGTTTGCGAGGTGGTGAATGATTTTATTTTTAGCGAGTCTTTTTGCAGATGCTAATTCTGTTCTATCCAGAAAACTAGTGTCTATTATTTGACTCGATTTTATTTCTTCCATCTCTATTGGTTTTTACTGTTCTCCTTGACGGCTCTTTCTTGTCGCTGCTCTGTCAAAATCATTGTTCGGATTGCTGACAATAAATCGCCTTTATGGAGGAAAATAGATTTCTTTCTTAGTGTGTTTGAGTTCTGGAAAGTTGCGCATATCGAGTCAGACTCTTCGCGCGCAATAAACTCTTGTATCTTTTTTAATTTCTCTGATTGATTCATCTTTGGTTTTTCTTTCACTGTTCTATTCTACTTTTCATGCATTTTGCAATTAACTCCACTACTTGATCCTGATCAAAAGGAATGTGCCCCATTACTTCAAATCCAGCGCGAGCATGGTCGTCCATGTTTTCAAGGATAAACTCTAGGGCTTTTCTTTTTTCTTCTTCAGTTGGTTTATTCATTTTGGTTTATTTGATTTATTACTCTATTGGGCTTAACATCTGATTGACATCTCCTCCGCTTGATTAAATGCGCTATTGTAGCAGTCTAAGAACGATTGAGTGAATACACTTTCTTCGACAAGCCTGTCCGCAAAGTCTAGGAGTTGAAACCTAAATCCATTGCCAAATATTTGCATGTAAACACTAAACTCGCACGCATCGCCAACATGATTCCAGAGGTTCGGCTTGTTTCTGATTTCGTTTTCTAGGGCTTCAATTTCTTCGGTTTTCATCTTCGATTTATTTAGTTTTACAAACCCCTTATTTCCTTTACAATATACGGATTTTTAGGGAATTTTTGGTTATCTTTAGGGTGTTAAATTGGTGGATTTTTAGTCAAAAACAATGTTGATTTCTTCGGGCTTTTGGTGTCCGTGGATTACCATTCTGATTTCTGAATTTATTTCACAAAGCATCTTTCTTCTCTCTATGTAAAATGAAGCCTCTTTCATGAAATTGTGCTGCTTTAGGAACTTTATTTTTTCTCTGTCCTTGTTAGCGAGTTCTTCGATTTTTTCGTGTAGTATTTCAAATTCTGTTTTCATGTTCTTTGATTAATTAGTGCTTTAAGCTGTTCCTTCGTTCCTGAGAATTCCTCTGTGACTAAATCCCAAAACTCTTCTTCGTCTAACAACTGGAGATCATGGGCTAAGTGCATTATCTCTCTATTGTCTAACTGTTTGCTATCTATTAGAACGAATCTGTATATTCCCCTGCTAGGGCTGTCGGTGAATGGGTTTATGTGTATCATATTTTATAGTTACCCTTGATTAATCCAAACGTATTTAGATGGGTGGTATTTTTTAGGCTTAACTAGTAGTTGCATCTTTCCGCACCATTGACATTCTCGGTGATAATTATAGGTTGCTACTCTTTGTTTAGGCTCATCAAACCAATCTTCTACTCCTGTAGTTACATGGCATCCTATCTCCCAGCGATGTATGTTTATTTTGCAAAGTAATTTCATGGTTACTTTATTAATTGATTAAATTCTGCTCCAACATCAAAGCAAGGACAACTCTTAGTAACCTTTGGGAAGTCTCTGTGCCCTAAGATCTCCGCTTCTGGATACATTGCACTAAGCCCCTTAATTATCGCAGCTAGTGATACTTTCTGTTCATCTGTTCGTGTGTCCTGATGGTCTTCTCCGCCTATATAGCTTACATGAATAGAGTTGCTGTTATACCCTCCTACTCCGTTTGATGGTTTTGAAATGGGGTGCAATTGAACTACTACTCCGTTTGCCTTGATTAAAAAGTGGTATCCTGGATTTTTCCAACCTTTACCTCCCTGCTCTACTGGCTTTTTCCAGTAATTGAGTATTCCTTTTACTGTTGCGCTTTGAGTTGTTCCGGTGCAATGAATGACTAGATATTTTATTTTTCTCATTCCACTTTCCTTTCCTTCCTGCTCCATCTTTTCAAATTGATATTTCAATTCGTCAAGTTGTTGGCATACTCCCTCTGGCATGTTTTCGGTGTTCTGTAGTTGGTTTATTATTTCTATTGCTTTCATTGGCTTACAGGCTTATTAAGTGTTTTATTTTGCCGTATGTGTCAAGGAAGCTATTGTTTGCCGCCTCTTCTGTTTCGTGTATCGCGCCACAGTCAAAGAGGCTTTTATGTATCGCACCTCCTCTCATTAAGTAAACGATATATCCATATTTTCCATTTTCTTCAAAGGCGTGACATCTGATATTGTCAGGGTAGTTGCTTACCAACTCAATGCACGTTATTCTTGATAGTCCCATTTTCTTTTCTTTACTTGGTTACTTGATTCTGATATTCTTCTGGTGTCATTTTGTTGTTTTGTTCTTACTGGTTTAATATGAGAATCGGATTTGAATTTTCAACTTAACGCATGACTCAAAGAATTTTCTGGCAGACCAATACGCCCATGCCTTATCTTTTGCAAATTTAAAATCCCAGTTGGCCTTCATTTCCCAAGGACTCCAAACTTCTTCCGTCCAGACACTAAGCCCTGTCGCTTTTTCTAACATTTTTCCGCAAGCACTACAGTCTAGCCCCGCACCATCAAGGAAACCATCAACAGATCCTGCCTTTTCCTTTACCCATAGAAAGTCTTCCTTAAATTGGTCCCTGTATTTTTTATTAACAGGTACGTAATCTCCGTCAATAAATTCTGATTCAACTTTTGCGTGTGCGTCCCATCCCATTTTGATAGTTTTATTTGGTTTAAATTCTTAATTTTCAATACTTTAAGATACGAAATTCCTTGCTAAATTCGGCCTGTTTCGCTATCTTTATCGTAGGGAATTGGCGTTATTTTTCGAGCGTATTCTATAGCCTTGGTAGGACTTAAAAATATTGGTTGACTCGAATTTATCACCTGATCTCCTTCCAGAATTTCAGCTTTCCAATTGCCTGATATTTTGCATTGGCTAGAGGTGAATTTTAGTTCTTTGATTTCTTGGATTGACATGCTATAGGTTTTTAGTAGCGAGTTTTGAGATAAACCAAATACCAATACCTACTCCTGCTAGGAATTGATTTAGCCCGACATTGTTTCCTGTGGCTATGAATACTAAGCCCATCATTCCAAGTCCAAGGCTTATTTCTCCGAACTTCTTGATTTTATTTTTCATGCCTAATTTCCCTTTAAATTATTTAACTGATTGTGCACATTATGAAGTATATCCCCTGCTTGGTTTATCATTCGCTGAATTCCTTGGATGTCAACTTTGAACGTTTTGTATTTCAAACGTAATGCCGTACATGCGTCTATATCGTCCTGTGTTAGCTCTCTTCCGTATTTATAAGACGGAAACATAATTGATTCTTTTACTTCGCTGTGAGCAAGCCCCAGTATGTGTCCTATCTCATGCATCAATACACTTTCGTAGTCAGTGCCTAAACTTGGAGGAATTTCGCTTGTTGTCCAATTTTCTTCTACATCAAAATGAATGTGCCCGAAATAGTTTTTATTGTCTGGTGTTGTGATTAACGCCCTTGCTAGTGTTCCATGTAGTCCGTCAAAACCATCATAACTAACAATTGACTCCACCCCCTTTGTAAACCAAAATATCTTAATATCTGATTCGTCTAAGGATCTGGTTCGCTCAAAAGTCAACCCTAATTCTTTTCCCCATCGGTTAAAGCATCGCTCTGTTATGGGTATCTGAATAAGTTCGGATATTTTTTCAGGCAGAAAATTAAAAATGTGGTACTTTACAACCCCGTTTTTTTGAGTCATAATATAGTCTTGGAGTAGGTTATACTCCTCTGTTCTTACGTGGTTGCAATTCATTGTATTGTTGTTTTTGCTAGTATGGGTATTAGGTATTTCATTTTTTCGCTCTTTCTTTGATAAATTCCTCCAATTCGTAATGAAAACTAACGTCCGTACTCCACTCGTAAATGTATTTCACGTCTTCGTAGTCCATGTCGTAGTCTTTTGCTGTACTCCTTATGTAGTTTTCGTGACCCTCAGGAGATCGTCTTGCTGGCTTGGTGTTCGCACATCCTGGGTATGTCATTGGTTGAAATGGATTCACTTTCTTACTTTTTAAAATTGGAGGTGCCGATATTGACACCTCCCCTTCCTCCGAGTACTAATAGCCATTGCTGGGTAATAGTATCATCTTCAATCTGAGTTGCTTCTTAAGGAAAAATTATGATCACTCTCAATATTAAGAGGATGATAATTATCAATGTTGATGTTAGCATGTTGCTTGCCTTTTGTGAAAAAATAATTACATATCTCCGTTTGCTTTGTCAGAGTTCAATTTAATTCGCAGGAATGGCGCAGAGTATTCTAGTAGTCCGCTGTCCATCTCCAATCTTAGGCACTCGTTTCGCTCTAGCAGTCCAACATGGAACAACATTGAGGCAACGAACGCTCTTGTTTTTAGAAATAATTTCATTATTAATTGTTTACTGATTAAATTAATACTCAACCAATGCGTGGTCGTCAAATACGTTTTTTGGTCTTTTGGTTTTAAATTTTGTTGACATTTCCATCAAAGAATACGAACCCCAGTTAAAACACCTAGAATCATTGCCTTGTGTTGGTTCAAAGAAACTAACACCGATATAGAAGTGGTAGTGGTCATTGGTTATCGAGTCGCCTCCTATTGAGGTGATGCAACACTTTATGTACTTGCTTTTTTCTTCTGAGTAGTGCCACAATATTTTCCCTACAAATACACCGTTTAATAAGCACTTAATCCTGAATAAATAGAATAGAAATCGATGTTTACTTGTCATGACTTTTCTGATTTTTGTAAATTCTCAATACCTGCTATCCTCTCGTTTTCTTTGGAAACTTTCACCTTAAACGCCTCAACTTTTCCCTCTATTTCTTCGGACGTTATGTCTGTGGAATAGATTATGTAACCGTGGTTGCTTAAATTTTCCTCATACCTCTTTACTTTTTTTGGCGTTCCAATTGCGACCTGCTCAGTGCAGACGTTTTCTGAGTTTTTTTGGACTTGAAAAAATCCGCTAATGTGTGAAAGATTAATCCTTTCGGTCTTTACGATCATGATTTAAGATTTTAAATTTTAAAAAAAATAATTAGCGGGAGTGGTAGGATTCGAACCTACAAGGATTTAAAGAAATATTCTCCAAGTGCTTACGCTTGCACTTTGTCCACCGAGTTCCCCCTTTCTTGCGTCTCTTTTGAGGTACCTACAGCGCGTCTACCAGTTTCGCCACACTCCCATATTTGCAAGCACCCTTTCACTTTTTGCCAGTTAGGGTGCTTGCTACTCGTACACCGAGTTTCTTAGTCTACGGCCTTCCTAGTGGTTCATTTATCCACCGAAAGAATTCATAAAGTGCTTCTAACATGTTGCTTGGTTTTTTTAGATGTTATGTAAATTGATTAGTTCCGTTGGTTGAATTCCTCCACACTTACCACTACATGCGCAACTTTTGGATAGTTAATACTGTAATGAATAAACTTTCCTTGTCGCTCTGTTGTCACTACATCCGCCAATCTCAAGATTCTTAAATGTTGTGAAGTGATCGACTGTTCCAGTTTCAATGTTTGGTAAATCTTGTTTACATTGACGGTTTTGTGCTTGTCGATGAATTGTAGTATTTTCATTCGGAGGGGATGTGCTATTGCTCTTAGTATCTCCTGTGATTGGTAGAGGTCTAGTCCGTTGATTTTTGTTGCTTTCATTTTTAATTTGATTTGTAGCTTTTGAAACCTTCTGGTAATCGAACAATTTTACCTGTGCAATAAACGTCACCCTCCTCCATAACCAGGAAGTCAAGGCTCTCAATTTCCTCATTGACTGTATAACTAAATGCGCCACTTTTTTCCGTGTCATAGCCTTCGATCTTTAATCCATCTTCAAGGATTTTACCACACCACCAAATCATTAGCCCCAGCTGCTTTGCTTCTTTTCTAAGTTTTTTGTGAGCATTTTTTAACGTGTCTCCATCCCATCCGTATCCGTGCTCTACGTGGTCGGTTAGATAACAGTCGGCGCCATAACAATACATTAGGTCGTCAGAACCGCCTACGATTACGACAATATTATTTTCTTTAGCTATCTGCTTTGCTTCCTCTGGAATGTCTCTTGAGTACTCTATCCCATCGCAGATACTTTTTACTTTTTCTAGTGCGTTCATCTGATTTATTTTTTAAAAATGATATACTTATCCAGCCCCATCTAAGTAGGTTGTTACTTGATTGGACTGATTTTATTTGAATATTTCTAGTAGGCGTTCGTCAACCTCCCAACGGTCAATCTTATTGTACTTATCGACCATTTCTTTGCCTGTTATGTGGCCTGTCATGGTCTTTACATATCGTTTCTCTAGCCTTAATCTCATTAGGTTTGATATGAAGCTCACACGTCCGCAATGGCTAGTTATCTTCTTGTCAATCTTAAGGCCGTCTATCAATTCCTGTATCCGTATATTGAGCACAAAGTTTGAAATCAAATTGCCATCTTCAAATTTTCTCGGTAATCTGTATTCGTACTTAGAAAGTATTTGATCAGGTCTGCCATTAAAAACAACGGAGATATTAATTTCATACTTCGATTTCGTCTTCTGTCGGTTGCTCTTTAGATACTTGAATTCTGAAAACTCAATTTCGTTCTTGTTGACCTGCATCAAGTCTGTGTAGCTGTTGCCAGTGTAGCACAAAAGCAATAATAAATCCTTAACTATTGAATCCTTGGAGTCTTCTATGATCCTAATTTCGTCTATAGTTAGTTTTTCTTTCTCCTTGAATTTGCCTGTTGACATCTTCACGAACTCAAACGGATCGTTTTTGATTGCCTTTTTCTTTCTTGCTTGCTTCAGGATCAACTTTAAATCCGTTAGATACTTATACCTTGACGTTTGCGCGATCTTTCCTTCTAGGTGCGCTATGTAGTCCTCTATGACATTCTCGGTAATATCTTGAAGTAGAATATCGCGCCTGAACTTATTGAAAAGTTTTAGCCTTGAAATCATTCCTCTTTTTGTTGACTCTGATTTGTCGCTATTCTTGATCACTAGTAAAGCAAATTCGCTAAATACCTTCGGATTGGCTGCACCTTTTTTTATGATATCTACTAAGTTCTGAAGGCTGCAATCTCCACCAGTTTCAAAAATATGGTTTTCAATGAGATCA
>CAKZUK010000029.1 GCA_937921775.1 uncultured Saprospiraceae bacterium | reverse complement strand
TCATCAATGTGATCCAAGGAGATCAGATTCATACAGAAAAATTGGTTATCCAGAAAAAGTAAACCTCCTACTTGGCGATAAGCATTTTATGAGATCGTCATGAACAAGAGGATTCTTAAAAACCAAAAAATGAGCACCCGGAGACTTTTACGAGTTCCGGGTGTTTTTTATTGCACTCGATCGTGGATTTTACCATGGAGACATGGAGGGAATGGAGGCCCTCTATCGCAGAGTACATTGAGTTTTTTTAGCTAAAGCTAAAATTGTGTGATAAGCATAAGATGAACTGAACAATCGAGTTGACTTATTCGGTCTCAATCTTCTCCATGTCTCCATGGTGAAAAAATAAGTAATAAAACATACCTTGCGCATTCAAATTACAAGTAATAAAGTATGCGCTATTTCATTCATCTTGGTTACGACGGTAAAAAGTACCACGGCTGGCAACGGCAGCCGAAGCATCGCTCTGTGCAAGAAACAATTGAGATTGCTTTGAGTAAAATGCTGCATGCTAAAATGACTGTATTCGGTTGCGGTCGAACAGACACAGGTGTGCATTCGAGTCAATATATTCTGCATCTCAATACAGATGAGATTAAGGATTATGATCCTGTTTTTCGACTCAACAAAATGCTTCCTGATGACATTGCCATTTTTGATTTCCTACCAGCTAATAACGGTTGGCATGCGCAGCGTGACGCGATTGAACGGACTTACGATTACTTTATTCATGGCTACAAAGATCCGTTTTTGAGTGGACGAAGTTCTTATTATCCGTTTGCAGATTTTGATTTGAATCAAATGAAAAAAGCTACAGGATTATTAACGCAGTACGATGACTTCAGAGCATTTTGCAAACAGCCAGACCTTTACGATCATACACGCTGCAAGGTGAGTTCTGCTAAATTAATGATAGACGAAAAAGGTGATAAGCTTCGTTTGGAAATCAAAGCCAATCGTTTTTTACGTGGTATGATTCGCAAAATTGTTGCTCGACTTTTAGAAGTTGGAAATGGAAAAGTTAGCCTCAAGCAGTTTGAACATAATTTAAAAACAGGGGCTGATTTTGAATTTAAAAGTCCTGCTTATCCGGACGGATTATATCTTTCGAAAATAGTGTATCCTTACCTTGATTTACCAAGTAAAACTGATTTTTGGATGGGACTTGAAAATTGGAAGGAGATATGAGCTTTGAATGATGCTGGATATGTAAAGCCTGCAATTGTGTCAAAGAACGAGTTTTAATTTAAATTGGAAGTAAAAAAGTGGAAGTAAAAAAATTACAACAATCGATCATCGACTATCAGAGTTTCATTCGAAAGGATAGTGAATTTACCCATGGTTACATGTGGGAGTCCTTACAGCATTTTCAAAGCAATTGGGATATTGATGCCCCTGACTTTGCGGCGATGTACGACCAGTCTTTTCAAAATGAAAAAACCAAACGACTCTGGAAGCGCGATGCTTGGTTTCCAAAAGAAATGATGATCAAGTTGGGAAAATTAGATCCAGAATTCATACGCCGGATGTTTAAAGATTTGATAGATGAGGAAAAGGAAATTGAAGGACGAATCTCTCGATTCAAGTTTGGTTGCGATACTTTATTGCAAGATTATAAAACAAAGCAAATTCACTCTATTGAGAACAATCATTTTCATGAAAATAATGAAATGATCTTTTTATATTTGGCTTTTTTGATTCCGGATAAGTATACTTTGTTTCACTATCCTGCTTTCCAGAAAGCAAATGAATTACTCGCTACTCCTATCATTCCTGGTCCTTATGACCTCACCCGATTTATGAAAATCACGAATGTCTTCAACACTTTTCTGCAAAGAGATGAAGCATTGATGGATGCGCACGAAAAACGACTGAATGTTGACCTGAGAGGCTTGACTAAGAGTCGATTGATTGTCTTTGATTTTTATGAGAACTTTGCGAATGGCTTTCGAGTTTGATGAATTTATCTTAACGCTTTTTAAATGCCCAATTCCTTTTTAATTAAAGTCACATTATTTTCATGAGCCTGCTCCGTAAATTTTGGAAATGGATAATGGTTTAGCCATTTTGTTGTGTCAAAAAATGTGTTATTAAGGAGGGAAGTCCGAAGTTCTAAAATATAGTTTTTCGAATCAACAATCCGTTGTTTTATTTCTGCGATATCTTCTGTCGCATCACCATGTCCCGGGATTAATATTTTGATATCATGCTTTTGTAAAATCAATTCCATTGTTTCAATCGTTTGCAAATAAGCAGTACTGCTATCGTAGATAAATGGAAATTCTATATTGCTAAGATAGTCACCTGCAATCCAAATCCCATAAGGTTCAATGATGGTGAATAGCCCATCGTTGGTGTGTCCGGGGGCCTTATAGAATGTTAGTTTCGTTTCGTTGAAATTTAGTTCAGTTCCCTCGTCTGCGATCACATGGTCTATCTTTGGATATTCAATGGAGTAGGAACGTTGGATATAATGTTTGTCGTCAAAATCCTTGATGTCTTGAATTTGTTTTTCTTTGTTCTCACTTTCGACAAAGGCTTTGGATGCGATGGTCCTAGGTTTTTTGAATGCCTGCCAAGCGATGATGTGATCGTAATCAGAGTGGGTAAATAGGAGGTGGAGTTTGTTGTTGTTTTTTAGGAAATTGACTTGCTGCTTGATGTGCTCAACTTCGATAGGTAGCCAGTTGGGGTCAACTAGTAGGCTAAGGTCATCGTTTGAAAAGAGGGTAGAGGTGGTGCGATAGATGGCGGATTCGAAAATACTTAAGTGCTTGTTTTGCAGCTGGGTTTTCATATGTTTGAGCTTGTTTAAATGATACTAATTTGATGCTGTGTTTGGATCGGAAACCCAAATGAGTACTATTGTTTTTTAATTGAAAAACCGGAGAGTGGATTGTATTTTAAATCGATATTAAAACAGAGGGACTCATCCAAAATTTGAGGCCTCCAGATACAATTAATAAGAGCAGTCATTAACAGAAAGAAAGTTGTTCTAATCAACTCCATCCGTGTCCATCTGGCGAAAAAGCACCAGCTCGATAGATTCTCCCGTCAAAGGTCGAGCCTAGTTATTAAACAAATAAAGCGCCACCCGAAAAGCCTCTTCCTGATATTTCTTCACCACATCAGGATCATAATCTACATTTTTCAACTTAGACTTAATCGTTGCTCCATGGATTAGCCGAACTTCATAATCACTAGTCTGCATCAAAGCTTCCATTTTAAAGGTCATTGCACCTCCCGAAAACCTGCCTTTCGTCATTCGCTCCTTCAAGCCAATCGCTGCAAAATCTTCATCATCAAAGAAGGCCAGTACCTTGGCATGGAACTCTTTAATCATACTTTGATCCTTCGTGTCTTCAATTTTGATTTTATCATAAGGCGTAGCTATTACCTTGTAATCTTCTAAACTACCTTCCAGTACCACCAAACGCGCTTCATTACTTTTCAATTCAATGCCGCAAACTTTCTTCATGATTTGTCTAATTTAATTTGAGTACCTGTATAAACTGCCCCGAAGTTATAACTTTTGCTTTATTACCGAAGTAAAAGGTACATTTCAATCTGGTCTAAGATAAACATAGGACAGGTTCCGCCTCCCATCTGTCGGTCTTTTCCGAATCATTATGTACTTTTGCCCTATGCAAGACTTAAAAATACAAACTGAGAAAATACTGGAACGTCTTAATATTGACGTTTTAAACGAAATGCAGGTGGCTACCTCGATCGCTGATAAAAAAGATGGGGATATAATTCTGCTTTCGCCAACAGGCTCAGGAAAGACATTAGCCTTTCTATTACCAGTTCTCCGACGCTTAGATCCTGAAAGCAAGGCAATACAAGCCCTCATCATAGCGCCCTCACGTGAGTTGGCGCTACAAATCGAATCGGTATTGAAGAATATGGGAACTGGCTACAAGGTTAATTGTTGCTATGGAGGACACCCGATGCGAATTGAAAAAAAGAGCTTACTGCACCCACCATCTATTCTAATCGGTACTCCTGGACGAATCGGTGACCATATCCAACGAGAAAACGTGGACGTAAGCCAGGTCAAAACCTTGATTCTAGATGAATTTGATAAAACCTTGGAATTTGGTTTCCATAAGGAAATGATATTCATCATGGAAAACTTGGTCAGCGTTAACCGAAAAATGCTAACCTCTGCAACTGCTGCGATTGAAGTACCTGATTTTGTAGTACTTGAAAAGCCACAAGAGCTCAACTTTATTTCTGAATCGGGTAAACCGAAAGGTCTTTCTATCAAACAAGTTATCTCACCAGAAAGAGATAAACTCGGAACACTCTACAAGCTAATTTGCCAATTAGGAGATGCTTCCATGCTCATCTTCTGTAATCATAGAGATTCAGTGGAACGTGTAAGTGCTTTTCTTCGAACAAAAGATATCGTCCAAAATTATTTTCACGGTGGATTGGAACAGTTGGATCGAGAACGAATATTGACTAAGTTTCGTAACGAAAGTCTGAAAATTCTAGTGGTGACAGATCTCGCGTCTCGTGGTCTTGATATCCCAGAAATAAAATATGTGATTCATTATTCTACACCAACTCGAGAAGATCCATTTATCCATCGTAACGGACGTACCGCACGTATGGATGCTAAGGGAAAGGCATTCATGATTATGAACTCAGAAGAGCCAATGCCTACTTACATGCGAACGCCACCGGGTGTATTCGAGTTGAAAGATAATATCGCTCCACCAGAAAAACCAACATGGCGTACCCTATACATCGGTAAAGGAAAAAAAGATAAGGTGAATAAGATTGATGTCGTTGGCTTTTTATCCAAAAGAGGTAAGTTGGCAAAAGAAGATATTGGTTTGATCGAAGTGCGTGATTTCTTTTGCTACGTTGCGGTGAATCGAAAGAAAATTTATGATACCATTAAGCTGGTTAGTAACCAGAAAATAAAGGGTAAGAAGGCTAAGGTGGAGGTCGCTAAATAGGCTGACTGGTATTAAATGTAAAACCGCAAAATGTAAAATGTAAAAGTTGCCAGCCAACGCAAGTATGTCGCGCGTATTCGGTAACTTCTACATCCTGTCTAGTGTCCGACAGGTTTTAAATCTATCATTTTGCGGTTTTACATTCCAATTAAGGAGTGACCGTTTTAAGCAAAACTTTCACTGCTTCCGCCAACTGCTGATCAATTCCCTTACTAACTTTTTCAGGATCATTAGGCACCTTGTAGTCAGGTTCTAATTGACTGTTTTCTAGGTATTCACCATCTTCTCCGACCATGCCTACTTGTGGAATTCCAAACACCATTCCGTTCTGTAAACGCTCCCACCAAACGGCAGTACCCGTTCCAGGGACAGGCATTCCAAGTAGTTTTCCAATTCCTAGAGCACGGTAAGTATATGGAAACATATGCGCATCAGAATAGTTACTTTCCGACATCACAACTAAAGAAGCTTTTGTCCATTTGAATTGTGGTTCGTTTCCTAACTTTTGGCCACGAGGCATGAATGTCATGTATTGTTTTCCGTTAAGGAAAGTAGCCAAGTCATCGTGTAGCCAACCTCCGCCATTAAAGCGTGTGTCAACGATCAATGCGTCTTTACTAAAGTTCTTTCCAAGCACTTCTTCGTATACGGTACGGTAGCTGCGGTCGTTCATGTTTCGGACGTGTACGTAGCCAACTTTTCCACCGGATAATTCGTCCACCATTTTGCGACAGTTCTTGACCCATCGCTGATAGCGCAATTCGTTTTCACTGCCTTGGGAGATTGGTTTTACCGTTTCCTCCCAGCGCTTTCCAGTGCTAGGATTGTGTAGGGCGAGCAAGGTGTTTTTGTCAACTTTTCGATTTAGTAAACGGTAGAAATTCATATCAGCTGTGATCGTTTCTCCATCGATTTTTTCGATAATAATCCCTGCTTCCATTTTTGATTTCTTTTTGTCAAGAGGCCCCTTGTCCATGACTTCTTTGACTTTAAGTCCATTTCCGGAATGCGACTCATCATAGAACAATCCAAGGCAAGCTGTTCGATCTCCTTTAGGATCGCTAGAGCGTGCAAAGGCACCAGTATGTGAGGCATTTAATTCTCCTAGCATTTCACTGAGCATTTCTGCAAAGTCATTATTGTTGTTGATATGAGGAATAAAGCGAGCGTATTCTTTTTTGTAAAAATCCCAATCTACACCATGCAAATCAACTTTATAAAATTTCTTTTGAACCTGTCTCCAGATGTGCTCAAAAATGTATTCACGTTCTAAGTTTTCGTTGAGGACCATTTCAGCATTATAGTTGACACCTTTTTGTTTTCCAGATTCGATATCAATGGTAGAAATTTTTCCGTTGGCTAAAACAAACAGGTTTTTTCCTTCTTTGTCAAGCATTAAATTTCGTACACCATTGGCCCCTAGTTTGGCAAGTAACTTAGTTTCGCGTGTCCGCAAATCTGTTTTCCAAAGGTCAGTTCCTTTCTCAAATCTGGCTAAGTAAAATAAATTTTGACCATCTTTCGATAAAATCCCTTCTGAAAGTCTCGAAGAGTGGACTGTCAGTCGAACCTTGCGATCTTCAATACCGTCTAGTTCAATTACGATTGGCTCAACTTTTTTCTCATCCTTGTCCTTGTCGTCTTTTTTGTCGTCCTTTTTTTCTTTCTCCTCTTTTTTGTCATCCTTCTTCTTGTCTTTCTTTTCTTTTTCTTCTTTTTCTTCCTCTGTCAATAATTCATAATCTTCCTTGTCTAGTCGATATTTGTCAAAAGCATCTTGGCTTAGAAACATAGCATAGGCATCTGATTCACCTCCCCAACTTGCATCGTTTTTCATACCATCACGATCCGAAAACCACATGATCATTTTACCATCCATCATAAAGCGAGGATTGTAACTGTTGTAGCCACTTTGAGTCAAATTGATCGGTTCTTTGCCGTCATTGGCATTGACTAAACCAACCTGCGGTATCCACTGATTTGTTTGATTAAATTGTACCACAAACCATTTACTGTCTGGCGACCAAGAATAAAATTGATCTCCATCGGAGTAAGAATAGTTTTTGTCGCCACTCATAATTAAACGACTTTTTTTACTCTCCAAATTGACAACTTTTAAAGTGGTTCGTTCTTCTAGATAAGCAACTTCTTTACCATCAGGAGAGTAGGAGGCTTGGAAGGTTTCTTTGTCGGTTGCCACAATACTTTCTTCCTTGATCACTGTTGCATGCGCAAAATATTTTTCTGATTCTCGTGACAATGAACTTTGATAGATATTCCAACTTCCGTTACGCTCTGAAGCATATAAAATTGATTTTCCGTCAGGACTGAAACTGATAGATCGTTCTTGTTCTGGGGTATTGGTAATTCGCTTTGTCGCCCCACCTTTTACAGAAGAGACAAAGACTTCACCTCGATGTGTAAACGCAACTTCTTTACCGTTTGGCGACAAAGCCAACTCCTGTGCATTCTTTACGCTGACAATTTGTTCCTCATTATATCGTGCATCTGCTACAATCTGAATGGCTATCTTTTTTGGAGTAGAGCCCTCCCTCATCGTATATAGTTCTCCATTGTAATGAAAACAAAGTAGACCATCTTTTGATGAACTTAGATATCGAATCGGATGCTTCTCAAAGGTGCTTAGTTGAGTTGTTTTTGAAGGATTAGCGATCTCCATTTTGAAAATATTGAAGGATCCTTTTTCTTCACTCAAATAGTAAATACCTTTTTGATCGGCGGTATAAACAGGGTTTCGATCTTCACCTGCAAAACTGCTCAGTTGTGTATATTTTTCTGTGGCAAAATCGTAATGCCAGATGTCTCTTGTGACTGAAGAAGTATGATGTTTACGAAAGTTATCTTCGTATCCCTTGCGATCATGAAAGATCATTTGCTTACCATCTTTGCTATATTTTGCATTTATAGCAGGCGTCGTTAATAGCTGTTTTGACATTCCACCTTTCACCGGAACGGAGTACAATTCAGATAAAACACCAGAAGGGTATTGCTGATTACTGGCTGCATCAGTTCGACTGGAATGGAATATAACATGTTGATTGTCGGGGCTAAAGTCAGAAGGTGTGTCACCTGAGGAATGAAAGGTAAGGCGAGTTGCTGTACCACCTTTTGCTGGCATTACATAAACATCATTATTGCCATAGCGATTAGATGCGAAAGCAATTGATTGACCATCATGCGACCAAACCGGGTGATAATCATGTGCATTGTGCAAGGTCAAGGGGAAGGCAGAGCCACCTTTTGAAGCCACTTTGTACAAGTCGCCCTTGTAACTAAAAACGATTTCAGAACCATCTGGAGAAATCGCAGGATATCGCATCCAAAGCGGAGCATCACTTTGTGCCATACAAAAGGAAATGGTCGATAGAAAAAAGATAAAGCTTAGGAGTTTCTTTCTCATAATAATGTTTGTTTTATGGAGTGGATTAATGAGTGTAGTTGTTTACATAGAAATGTGAGCCTGAACAGAAGCAGGTCATATTATGTTTACTAGAGAGGAGCCTAAATATATCGAAAAAGTAAGAATTGACGTAGAAATCTAAGGAACTTTAAACAAATTCTTAGACGAATAAACAGCTTTCAAGGATTAGCTAGTTTATCTCTTATAGTCTTCGTAACCTTCTTTGTCTAATCGTTTGTATTTTTTAGCTACTTCTGTAGCCAATTTCTTTTTATAGGAAAGCATTTTTTTACGAAGCTTAACATCATGGCTAGCCAAAATCTGAGTGGCGAGGATACCCGCATTTTTAGCAGCATTCAAAGCAACGGTTGCTACTGGAACACCATTTGGCATCTGTAGTATCGAAAGCATGGAGTCCCAGCCATCAATAGAGTTGGAAGATTTAATTGGAACACCAATGACAGGAAGTGGTGAAAGTGATGCAACCATTCCTGGTAAATGCGCAGCACCTCCAGCTCCGGCGATGATTGTTTTTATACCTCGTCCATGTGCTTTTTTTGCAAACTCGAACATTCTATCTGGGGTTCGATGTGCTGACACCACTGTCAATTCAAACGGTACTCCGAATTCCTTTAAGATATCTGCTGCCTGTCGCATAACAGGTAGATCAGAATCTGATCCCATGATGATGCTTACTAGTGGTTTTTTCATTTTTTCCATTTTCATTTTTACTTTAATTAAGCGACCGTATATGGAGAAGATATTCCAGTTTTATGCTCTCTTACTCGCCCTCTTCAGAAATTATTCTCAAAGTCTCCTTTATGAAAGTAGCTTTTTCCTTAGCTTTCGCTAAATCTAAATCGACTACAGTTGCATGCCCCATTTTGCGAAATGGTTTGGTAATCTTTTTCCCATACAAATGGATATGTACACCTTCTGTTTGTAAACAAGCATCCATACCTTCATAGATGGCAGGACCAGTATGGCCCGCTTCTCCTAGAAGGTTGACCATAATAGCAGGGCTTGTCATTGTGGTATTACCAAGTGGCAAATTAAGTATAGCTCGAAGTTGTTGTTCAAATTGAGAAGTTTGGCAGCTGTCGATCGTATGATGTCCGCTATTGTGCGTACGCGGGGCTACTTCGTTGATAAGTATTTCGCCTTGCTTTGTCAGAAAAAATTCGACAGCTAGCAAACCACAAATGTCGTAAGCTTCAATGATCTCTCTGGCGAGTTCATCTGCTTTTGTCAGTACGTTGTAGGAAATATCAGCAGGGCAGTATAAATATTCCACTAGGTTAGCGATTGGATTAAAATCCATTTCTACTGGAGGGAAAGTAGTGATTTGTCCATTTGCATTCCGAGCAACTACTATAGCGATCTCTTTTTCAATATCTACCAAGGGTTCTGTAATGCAAGGTCCTTTCAGCAACTTGTCCATATCATCTGCTGAACGGATTACAGCAACGCCTCTGCCATCATATCCAGCAGTTCTCGTTTTTTGCACGAAGGGAAAGGCAAGACGATTGTTCTCAATTGAAAGCTTCAACTCCTCTTCATCGGCATATAAGCTGAAGGGAGAAGTCGGTAAAGCACGATCCGCATAAAATTGCTTTTGTAATCCCTTATCTTTTATGATATTCAAAGCTTGTGGGTTGGGATGCACTTGAACGCCTTCTTCTTGTAGTTTGAAGAGGGCATCTGTGTTGACATGCTCGATTTCTATAGTGACTATATCCTTGTCTTTTCCAAAATTATAGACATCATCAAAGTCTTTGAAGCTACCTTCTGTAAATTCAGTACAGTAGGGGCCTGCAGGAAAATCCTTGGAAGCATCAAGTATATAAAAGGGGAGTCCCCATTTACCAGCAGCTAAGGCAAGCATTTTGCCTAGTTGTCCGCCACCAAGTACGCCGACTTTGTAGTCATTAGGAAAGTTCAGTTTATTTTTCTTACTCATTAGATTCGCTTTATGCTATTGAGCTGCGAAAATAGGAGAATGGACTTAGATGCCCAAATTTGGAAGGCAGAAAGAAATGTTCTTTTATTAAGGGATGGGATCTATCTAGCGCGGAGCTAGACAGGCACGAATTAGCCGGACTGAAGAGATTCGAACGTTTTTTTAGAAATTAAAAGTCTAGTTAAGGCTTTACGGCTGATTATAAGTGCCCGATTTGGCCAGTCCGAAGAGGCGGAAATAGCGATGACTTTAGCCATTCCGCTTAGAATCTTGTCATCCCGATCTGTGCGCCCCTAGATATAGTAACTTTAAGACTTGAGGGAAACTAAAAGCCCCCCACCGCCGGAGCAGTGAGAGGCCGTCCCAAAAACTGATTTTAAATAACTTAAAACAGTCTTTGTTTAACACACAATCACCTAAATCTTTAAGCCGATTGAGCCTATATTTTTAATCACGAGCAGACAATGCTAATAAATGTCTGAAGTGGAATAATTAATCAAATTATAATTACGTATAACACTGATAGTCAATATGTTGATTTTGCCAACAGATATCATACACTTAATACTTTCGTAAATGGGTGTAATGATGTGGAGGAAAAGGGGGAATAAAATAAAGAAGAGAAGTTTTTGTCAGCTAATGGAACGATGGCCTAAAAGGCCATTTTTGTTTTTGGAACTTCTCGATCGCTTTAAGAATCATTTTGTAAACTTTTCTTTGCGTCCTTACAAGAACAAAGGTATACTAAAGGGAAGGATAATGCATACCCAAAAACTAGTAATTTACATATGTACATTTGCACTTATCTATTTTCGATTCATTTGCAAGCGACAGTATCTGATGATTATTTTAGCTGCGTAAAGCATTGTTAGGAGAGTAGATGCGGGTATTTTGCTCAAAGCTAAAGAAAAGGCTTAAGAACATTGAGATATGAAAGAAACTACGATTTATAAGTCGATGGGAAAATAAATAAAAGAAGCATGAGCACTTACTTAGAAAAGACAAAAGTAAAAACAATAGTTTTGCTAAAGAAACCGAGTTTCTTAAAAAGAATACTCGGTCCCCAAAGCATAGAAAATATTTTGAAGAGCCTCGTTTTTAGTTAAAATAGTCTTTAAAACAAATCACAAACAGTAAAAACTAGATTAACGAGCTCGCTGATTCACATATCCTTTTTCTTGCGAACGGAGCCTGAGCCCATGATGGTTGTTTCAACTTCAGGATTTCCTCTGTATCTAACGTCACCGCTTCCTACAAGGCTAACTTCTAAAGCATTTTTAACAGAAACATCAATATTTCCTGATCCAGTAGCGCTGACTTCACAAGTCTTTGAGCTTAACTCAAATGCCTTTATACTTCCGGAGCCAGCAAGGCTTACTTCAAGCTCATTGCAAGAACCTCCCAAATTAATATCACCTGATCCACCTAGTGATACATCTAAGTCTTTGACAACCATATCAATAGATATACTTCCAGAACCTCCAAGCGAAATGTCTACATCATCCAAATTCTTAAATTTATTGGTGCTTGTAATATTGCCACTTCCTCCTAATGAAAGCTCTTCAAGGCTTTGCATGCTAACATAAATGGTGATTCCTTTGTGATTGCCCACTCTTTCTGTGAATTTAATATTCCAGTCACTGCGATTCACATCTGTGCTGATTAAATCAATAATATTGGCTTGTGCTTCAATTCTAACACTTTGGCTAGAGCCCTGTGTGAGTACGAGGTCGCCTGAAATTCCAAGGCCAATGCTGTTGAATTTGTCAAGATCGAAATCCTTTGAAATGATTGGACCTTTCCCGTCTGTTTTGTTTCCCCAGCTTTTTTGAGCATTTAGCGAAAAGCTTGATACAAATAAAGCTAGAACCATAATTGCGTAAAATTGGATTGCTTTCATTTCTTTAATTTTTAACTAGTGAATTAATTTTTGAAGCTATAAAAATAGTAAAATACTAAATAATTTTGTCCCGTCACTTACTCTTAAAGATACGTCCTTAAGGAACTCCGTAGATAATGACAGGTAAAGAATTTTAAGGTTGCAGCTCATTAGAAGAAAATTATCATTCTTTGACAAATCTCGTGGCCAATGTTAAAATGACAGCAAAAGTGACTAAAAGAAACGTTGATTTTATTTTATCATTGGGGTCTACCACGGAATTTGTCAAAGAACCAAAAATTATCATTCTATTTTAAAACAACTTTAATCCATTGAGCAGAAAAAACGAATTCGTCTGCTTACATTTACAAACGCTACTAAAGAACTTATTTTAAATAAGATAATTGATATGATCGATGAAATTAAAGCACTAGAGGCTGAAGCTCTAAAACTTGAACCTGGTGAAGCACAATATGGGATTTGGTTGAACGCCATTCATGAATATACGCAACAGTACCTTCGAGAAACGGATACTGGTAAGGCATGGAAAGGAAATCACGACAGCACCAAAGGTCTATTGGATTTTAAAATTCAGGAAAATGCTAGAGGGCTAGATGAATTGTTGGAGATCATTCGAAAGCATGTTGACAACAGTGGAATCAATGCCGCTTCTGGGGGACATCTCGCCTATATTCCTGGAGGAGGAGTGTATCCCACCGCTTTAGGTGATTTCATTGCGGCAGTTACGAATCATTATGCAGGCGTTTTCTTCGGTGGACCAGGGGCAGTCCGCATGGAAAATATGTTGATTCGTTGGTTATGTGATTTGATGGCTTACCCCACAACGGCTTTAGGCAATCTCACTTCTGGCGGATCCATAGCTAATTTAATTGCCATTACAACTGCACGAGATGCCAAGGGAATTAAGTCTACCAAGGTCCCCCAATCCGTAATCTATCTGACGGCTCAGGCACATCATTCTATCCAAAAAGCCATCCGGATTGCTGGATTAAATGAATGTCAACTTTCATATATTCCTCTAGATGAGCACTTTAGAATGGATGCTCAGAAGTTGGAAGCTGCTATTATTGCCGACAAGGCAAAAGGTTTGAATCCCTTTCTGATTGTAGGTTCTGCTGGTACAACGGACACAGGAGCAATTGACCCAATGGATAAGATGGCAGATATTGCGGAGCAACAGGATCTCTGGTTTCATGTTGATGCAGCATATGGCGGTTTCTTTATCATGGTCGATGAAATCAAGGCTGCTTACAAAGGAATTGAACGATCAGATTCGCTCACAATTGATCCGCATAAGAGTTTGTTTTTGGCTTATGGGACTGGAGCGGTTTTGATAAAGAATGTAAAGGCTTTGCAAGACACGCATTATTATGCGGCACCTTATATGCAGGATACGAAAGATGAAGTCGCTGAGATTTCTCCAGCCGATTTATCGCCGGAGTTGACCAAGCATTTTAGAGGCATGCGGATGTGGTTGCCTTTGCAGTTGTTTGGCACAAAACCTTTTGAAGCGGCGTTGGAAGAGAAACTGATGCTTTGTCGATATTTCTATGAAGCAGTTCAAAAGATTGGTTTTGAGGTGGGACCATATCCTGATTTATCGGTTGCTATATATAGGTATGTACCGGAAGTAGCTGAGGCAAATGCGTTTAATGAAAAATTGATCAAGGCGGTGCTGGCGGATGGGCGAGTATTTTTATCATCTACCACCATTGATGGCGTATTTTGGATTCGACTGGCGGTGCTTTCTTTTCGGAGTCATTTGAAGATCATTGATACTTGTTTGAAGGTCTTGGAAGAGAAGGTGGGGGACTTGCTTGAAGGAATGGACTAGCATAAGAAATCCCGAACTTTCATAATGAAAATTCGGGATGACTTGTGCTTTAATTATAAATTTTAGTTCTTTTTCTTCATTGTAAACGAAGTAGAATATCCATCAACTTTCAAATCACCTTCCAAAACATCGTCTGTGAGTTCGTCGATTTCCAAAACGGCTATTATATTATACCCACCATAGCTTATATCAAGGTCAACTTCAGTTTCATCATCATTACCCCATTCCCAGTCACCAGTGTAGCAGTATTTATCTGCCCCAATTTCTTCATAGCAATAGCTGAAATCTTTGTCTGCTTCAAATACAAAAGTCGATAGATAACCATCATCAATAGGATCTCCATCTTGAGTCAGAACTTCCCATTCACCTACCAATTTGTCGGTTTGGCTGTCTTTGTCTTTTTTACAAGCACTGAAGTTGAATGCAAGTGCGACACCAGCAGATGCCATTAATACGTTTTTCTTTGTTAGAACCATTTTAGTTTTATTAAATGAGTTTATGATAATATTTGAACTTACTAAGAGATTATTAATCTGCAATCGAAGATATTATTTTTTTCTAAAAAAGCAATAAAAGTGGCGGGACAAAATTATTTAGAAAAATGTCAAAAAGGAAATGCCAAATAATTTCATTAAACAACTTCATTAAACAACTTCATTAAATATTAATTCATCCATAAAAAATTTTAGTTTACTTTTTTCAATTCTATTGGAGCACTGAATCCGTCACTAGTTACATCACCTTCTAACACATCATCTGTAAGCTTATCTATTTTAAGATCAAATATAGTAGTGTAGCCACCGTCCGTAGCTTCCATTTTGACTTCAGTCTCTGCGTCATTTGTCCATTCCCAATCACCTTGATAACAGTATGTACCATCCGCATCAGTATAACAATACTCAAAGTTCATATCGCCTTGGAATTCCCAAATAGTTGCATATTCTGGAGTTTGTCCTAGAATTGAAACAATCTCCCATTCGCCTATTAGTTTGTCAGTCTGACTGCTGTCGCTGTCTTTTGTACAAGCTGAGAAATTTACGGCAAGTGCTACAGTAGTAGATGCCAATAATAAGTTTTTCTTTGATACAACCATTCCGTTTTTATTTTTAAAAAAGTAATTTCAAGTTAGATTTTAGCGCATGCCATGAACTTAGATCGCATGATAATTTAGACAAAGACGCAATTTGAAGATACGTCGATCTTATAACGTACACGGATTATCAAAAGCTGTTAGGCTTCTTTTTTATCCTCAGAATTAGCTTTTTCCCAGAAAAAACCTCCATTAGGTAGCTTAAACGCACTTTTAGCTATCTCATCTTCCTCATCTACAATGATAGGTCTTATTAGGTTAGGCATTATTTTTACATCGAAAATTTCTGTAATACGTTGTAAGAAGTTAATCTGTGCAATTTCTTCGCCAGTTTTTTGGTCAAATATACCAACACCAGGATTGATGTCTTTTGGAAAGGAGAGTAAATCATACATGGTACTGGTTTTTCGCAAAGAAGATTTTCCAACAAAAATCATATCTTCATACAAATCCATTCCTCTTACAAAAGCATTGGCTGAAGCCACTTCCTTAATCTCACCTGTTGTAGAGGACTGTCGCATGACCTTGCCTGTTCCGGAAAGTAAGAACAGTAGATCTCCATTTTTATCAAAAAGGGGAGAATGAGGAATAGGAAGCTTGTCCGAGATCACCTTGTTGTCCGTAACATCCATCAAAATACCACCTTCAAGCATATTGGCTTTCCATCCTTTTTTTGTGTCGGTGGTACCAAGCATGCTCACTATTTTGGGTTTGCCGTCTTGAATAGCCAGTCCATTCATATGACATTTATCTTCTGGCGTCAACTTAGTTATAAATGGCGGCTTCCACATGGGCTTAAAGTGATTGGCTTCATCCATTAAGGATAAACAGGAAAATGCAGTATTGACTGTCCATAAGCCTTCATCACCCCAATCAATCTCATGCATATCTGCTTTGCCTGTGTAGTAGGTCACTTGTGGAAGGAAGACCGCGTCATGAAACTTGGGTTTTGGCGGAAACTGGATAGCCATCCTAGGAGAGCTAGAATAAACATGTAGTTTATGTTGAGCAACGACAGCCAGTTTTTCACCAGAAACACATAAGCCCATTGGACGAGCAAAATTCTTTGCATACATTCGCAGGTGCGCTCCATCCAGAGAACTCACAATTATGACTTTTCCGGCTTGATAAGTAGAAATGACCAAGGAGCATTTTAGTTTAAACAAAATACCCGGTAAAGAAGTAGAGTAGTTGAAAAAGTTATTGCTTGATTTTATTTCCATGCTATGCGATCTGTTCTTAGTTTTTATTAGTAGGAAGTAGCAAGTGGGAAGCTTTCTTCTAAGGTGAACTCAAATATCGCGGAGCCACGTTAAGGGGAAACTTCCCAGCTTCAGCTTTCCACTTCCAACTTTGGCCACCGGCCAATTACATCGACTTCAAAACAATATTCTCCAGCCAAAGTAAGCCATATAGTGTCTTAGCATCCATAATACCGCCAGTCTGCGCCATATGTATTGCCTGATCTAAATCATACTCAACGACTTGAATATCTTCATTCTCTTCATCCAGTCCGCCACCAGAACTTACTTTCGTAGAATTATTCACGACAGCATAGTACATATGAATACGTTCAGAGGTACCACCAGGAGAAACAAAAAAGCTTGACATAAAACTGAGTGATTCTACTTCATATCCAACTTCTTCCAAAATTTCCTTTTTAATAGCATCTTCCGGATCCATTCCATCGTCCTGCATACCTGCCACTGCTTCTATAATCCAACCTTCACCTCGTGTGTAGGCAGGGTAGCGGAATTGTTTGGTCAAAATAATCTTATCCGTGTCCACATTAAATACAATAGCTGCTACGCCATCTCCTCGCTCAAAGTTAAGGATGCGTAGGGTAGGGCTCATGCTCCCATCAAAGCGTTCATGCTGCAAATGGACTTCATCAATTTTGAAGAAATCATCAAATATTCTTTTCTTATGCTCTACGTTCACTTTTTTCATACTAAGCAGTTTTTGTTTCGGTTTACCGAAATGATTTATGTAGAAAGATTGTAATGCAAAAGAAAGACCAAAATAAGGTTTGAAGGAGCGATGGATACAAGGAATGATGGATACACATGAAGAGAGATTCTGCATATCACGCGCCCTTGAAACCTTCACTTCTTAAATTACTCTTTCAAACCTTATAAGAAGTCCACATCTACAGAATAAGGGTACTTCATCAAGTAGCCAATCGCACGCTCAATATCGAATCCTTCAAAAATTACATTATATAGCATTTGTGTAATCGGAACATGCAACTTATAATCCTTTGAAAGCTTTTGCATGATGGCAATAGTTCTTACACCTTCAGCAAGTTCGGGCATAGTCTTCGAAATATCCTCCATCGTTTCGCCCTTTGCTAATCGGACACCGAATGTATAGTTACGACTTTGCTTACTTGTGGCAGTGGCAACTAAGTCGCCAATCCCTGCCGTTCCTACAAAGGCGGAACTCTTAGCTCCCAACGCTTTTCCTAAATAAATCATTTCCATCAAACCTCGCGTGATCAACATGGCTTGAATATTCTTACCCATATTGAGTCCACCCAAAATTCCAGATCCTATGGCAATCGCATTCTTCAACGCTCCTGCTAACTCTGCCCCTAATATATCATGTGTACCGAATACGTGGAACTGTTTGCTGTCTAGTGATTTTCTACCTTTCTTAATGACCTCGCTAAACTTACTACCAATAACAGTGGCAGTAGGCTGGCCAGCCATGATTTCTGATGACAAATTTGGACCAGAGAGGCAGCCTATTCGAACCACGCTACTTTCCTGCAGAATGACTTCACTCATGGTGTGTACATTCTCACGAGTAATCGTGGCCTCACGTAATTGACGTTCATCTACATCAGTCAGGTCAAAACCTTTGGTTCCATGAATTAATATATGGTATGGGCGAAGGTATGGAGAGATGGATTGTATGACTTGTCTAAAAGCATTAGAAGGCACTATAGGAAATATTAAATCACAGCTTTCAGCCATCTCTTCCAGATCATTGGTGGCACGTAGATTATCTTTAAGCTTAAGCTCAAAGTGTCTGTGCTCTTCATTGATTTGACGAGCCAAGTCAGTCTGGCGAGTGTATAATAATACATCTCGGTTGTTAGATAGTAAATTGGCTATGGTGGTACCAAAGCTACCTGCTCCAATTACACCAACTGTTTTTTTTGTATTTTCTTTTGCAGTGCTCAATATTAACTGACTTTAAGCGTTTTGAAATTTCAAGAGCAAATGTAAGGTTTTAATTAGAGATTAAAGTGCCAATCTCTTTTAAGAAATTTTTATCCAAGCTCATCGTTTAGTTATTAACTCTGGCAACAATTCGAACTAGTTTTTGTTCTTCAACTTGTAATCCCAACATCATAAACTCTATTAAGGTCATTAAGGCTTTGTCATCTATTTTATAAAAAGTGAAATATACCTTTCTAATATTGCTATTTTTAATCTGTCAGTTATTGACTGCGCAGGATATTTTAGGGCCTGCTCAACCAAGCTCAGGGCCTGGAGGATCTGATTATCTTCATGACTCCATCGTACAATATGATTATGCATCTGAGCCGGATGGGTTTTGGTTGTATGAGCCGGCTTTACCAAGACCAGATTCTGCACACCTCATCGTTTTTGTGCATGGATACGGAGCCTACAATCCTATGGTATATGGAGACTGGATTAAACATCTAGTTCGAAAAGGAAACATCGTTATTTTTCCTCGTTATCAGAAAAACTTATTCAGTCCATCACCTTCCGAATTTATTCCTAATACTGCCACCGCAATCAAGGATGCATTAGCGATAATGGATACAAGTGATCATGTCCAAGCTATTGTGTCTGACTTAGCTGTTATAGGGCATTCATATGGAGGAGTAATCTCAGCTGGGCTTGGAGCCAGCTTTGTGGAAAATGGAATTCCTCAACCCAAAGTATTGATGCTATGCTCGCCAGGTTCGGGGCCTTTTAAAGGAGGGGTATTGAAAGAGTATACGAGTATTCCCGCTGATACAAAATTGGTAGTTATGGTCAGTGATGATGACCGAATAGTTGGAGATAAGTTAGGACTTAGAATCTTTGATACAGCAAGCAAGGTGACCGATAGAAATCTGATTCGACAGCATAAAGATCATCATGGTTGCCAACGATTAAAAGCTGGACATAATGAGTCCTATTGTATTAATCCTGATTTGGATAATGGGGTGAGGAATGTAACAGCTCGGCGAGCAAAAAAATCAAGTAGCATAGATGCCATTGATTACTTTGGCTATTGGAAGATATTGGATGCTTTGCTAGATTGTTCGCGTTCGGATACCCATTGTGACTATGCCTTAGGAAATACCCCAGCTCAACGACATATGGGGCTCTGGAGTGATGGAAAAGCAGTGAAAGAGCTGGAAATAACCCAGCCAGATAAAAAAAGTGCACCTGAAAAAATAAAATAAAGATATCATATGAATCTCTGGTGAAATATCCAGAAAAGCCTGATTTTACTCCAGAAATCAGGCTTTTTTTATTCTGGATAAAAATCAGAGCGCCCTTAGATTAAATTATAATTCATTTTAATGGGTTCCATTTCATCATTTTGTAAACAAAATTGTTTGCTCTATATTTATGATATAACTGCCATGAGAAAATGCAGAATTTTGGGATACAACTGTCAAGTCGTATACCCGTGCATTTTTAAACCAAAAAAACAGGTACATGGCAAGTTCAATCCAGGTTACCCACACGAATGAAACAACTACTACGGACGATTCAAATCCGGAACTAACAATTTTATTTGGAGGTAAAACTGAATCAGGTCTGGTTCGGTTCATTATTAAATCAATCTTCTTTATTGCAATCATTGTTTGGTCTCAAAACGAGAACCTAAATCAAGATTTCTTTTCCACTACATCTAATTACACAACTAGTAATATTGCTGTAAATCTTACTAGCATATTTTCCTCAGTTAAACCTGAGCTTACTACCCACTCCGTTTATTCAACAATACAAAAGAATTGTATCGGTAGCAATGATGGCCCAGTTCGCTTTAACCCTAAAAGCAAGAGCTTGAAAGGGATCCTTAAGCCTATTGTCAAAGTAGAGGTGTCGGATGAATTTATACATCCAGAAAACTACACACCAAACACCTCTAAGGCTATTCAACGGGAGGCTGTACATCAGCGCTCCGATACTTTCTTTAACGAGAAAAAGACAGATTTTGATGTAAACAAAAATGAGCCTTTCGGTTCTGTTGTTTATACTGTTTCTCATTTTCAAGAAATGGAATCATACTCCGCTACTTTCGCTTCAATTAATTCAAGCACAAAGACAAATATTAGTCCTCGGAAAGTAGCACATCGTCTATCAAAACCAGCTGTACGACCTTCCCAAAATAAAGAGACAGTTAGAGCAGCTATACCTCTGAAAAAAGGATCGGAATCAACAAAGATTTCAAGCTTTAAAATTGCATCACTTCAACTTTCAAATATCGCAGCCCCCGAGAATGCTGCACCCATTAATAGTAGCGACAACGCATCAACAACAAAACAAGTAAACAAGCAATTTAACAACTTGAACGTCGATGAATCGGAAGCAAATGCTTCTGTTTCATTGACTCAAGAATTGCTTGCTAGACCTGAAGTGACCAGCTCTCAATTCAATGAGCTTAGGTTAAGCGCTTTTGAAAATGACAAAATGATGTTGGTTCGCTTCACTGCAAGCTGGTGTGTGCCTTGCAAGGTTATGGAAGAAAACGTTTATGCAAATCCACAAATAAAAGCATATATGGATCAGCATTTCGTAGCCATGAAATTGGATGTGGATTCTTTTGATGGTATTAACCTAAAGCAGATTTATGATGTGCAATTGATACCTAGCTTTTTAGTATTTAAAAGCAATGGTGATTTAGCAGGCCATTTTAAAAAGGCAATATCTTCTCAAGAGATGCTTAATCTACTGAAAGACCAAGTAAGAGAACTAAATAATACAGACGGTACCAATTCATTGTCTAAGTCTGAGAATGATAATGAAGATTTGGAAATCGATAGAAACACTATTGCAAGATAATTAATCGTCGAATGAGAAATACTTATTCGATAAAGATAGCCATTGTAATAGTTTAGGAAATTACCGATACTACTACACAACCTGGGATGCCTCATTGAGGTGTCCCATTTTTTATATTTGGTAAATAGAACTTTAGCCTGCTAATAGAGGGGGCTTAGATGGCAGTTAAAAGTGTAATTGGATTGCTTGTGAATGTAATTAATTATATAGAATTCTAGCGAATAAGCTTGATAGCTGCCACCTGAATGAAGTCGAGACAGAGGCGCTCATCTAAACTACTCAGTTTCATTCTCTGTCTCATTCTCAGTCAAACCATTTACATAACTAATAAACTCTTCCAGATTCCAAGCGTCTGCAATATCGAATTCTCCAACCTTAGTTCGTCGCAATGAACTCAAGTGGCCTCCACTCTGAACAGCCTTCCCAAAGTCATATGCTAGAGAGCGGATGTAAGTACCCTTGCTACAATCTACTTCAAAGTCAACTACCGGAAAGGCAGTTTGATCAATATCAAAACGGAATATTTCTACTGGACGTTTTTTAAGTTCCAATGTTATGCCTTTTCTCGCCTTTTTGTAAAGCGCTTCACCACCGACCTTAATGGCTGAAAACATGGGAGGTACTTGTTCAATGGGCCCTAGGTATGACTGGCGAGCGGTTTCCATTAGTTCTGCTGAGATATGCTCAGTAGGAAATTCTTCGTCTATCTCCGTTTCTAGATCGTAGGAAGGTGTGGTTCCGCCGAGGGTAATAGAGCCAGTATAAGTCTTGGGTAAGCCCTGCAAATCATTTAAGCGTTTAGTAAACTTACCAGTGCAAATAACCAAGAGGCCAGTTGCTAGAGGATCTAAGGTTCCAGAATGACCTACTTTGATCTTCTTTACTTGCAAGAAACGTTTTATGCTGTAGCGGACTTTATTGACGACATCAAATGAGGTCCAGCCCACTGGTTTGTCAAATAGAAGTACAGCACCTTCTTTAAAATCGTAAGGCGGCTTTGATCCTTTTTGTTCCATGATTTTTTTGATTTATAAGTACGGTTCCTGTCTTTGGTTCCCGCTAAGCAGTCCGCGAAAGGAATTGGTCACAGGATACACTTGTAGTCGATAGCACCTTTAAATAAGGCCAGTTGCCTTAGCAATAGCCAAAGCAGCCACGATAAAACAATAGATTGAGAAATAACTCAATTTACTACTCTTGACTATTTTGATCATCCAAGTGCAAGCAATCAAGCCTGTGATGAAGGCAGCGATGAATCCTGCAGTAAGCGGCACAAGTATATCTGACGAGTAGGTGATATCTCCACTTAGTACATCCTTTGCAATTTTACCAATAATCAATGGAACAACCATCAAAAAGGAAAACCGTGCAGCTCTTTCTCGATCAATACCCAGTAGGACAGAGGTTGAAATAGTAGCTCCTGATCGCGAGATACCTGGTAATATTGCAATGGCTTGCGCAATACCAATGATAAGTGCTTGGCTGTAGCTTACTTTTTTATTTGTATTCTTGGCTCTGTCAGCAAGTAGGAGTAATACACCGGTTACCGCTAACATGATACCAACCAAAAGTAATTGCTGATCGAATAAAGCCTCGATTTGCTTTTCAAATGCGAGCCCGACAAATACAGCCGGAATCATAGATAAAATGATCTTTGCAGAAAAGATACTTTCTTCATTCCATTTGAATTGGAATAAACCTTTCAAAATTTCAAGGATATCCTTTCGGAAAATAACAATAGTACTTAATGCTGTAGCACCGTGTAGCATAACTGTCATCAACATACTTTGATCTGCAACACTAGTATCCGCCATAAAATATTTGGCTAATTCCAGATGACCACTACTACTAACAGGTAAAAATTCGGTTAGCCCTTGGATAATACCAAGGATGATTGCCTTTAATATTTCGTTCATGCTTTTATGCTGTTTCTATTGATTTATCTTGTGTTGCTACAACAGGGTCGTTGTCTTTGAAGATAGCGTAGACCTCCATACCAAGGCCAGCCAAGATGACCATAGGTGCTAAGATGGTACGTCTCCAATTATAGACTACATTTGGATCCCATTCATTTGGGTCGTCCATTCCTCCTCCAGTCATCAATAGAAGACCAAGAAAGATAAGACCAACGCCAGCTGCCATGTAGATGTAATTTTGTTTGCCAAAAATTAGAGGTGCTTTGTTGGCATTTGCTCTATTTACATTACCACCTCTACGAGAAGTAGTAGGGCTAACTTTTTTCTTTTGGCTGATTACCACTTTCTTTTTAGAAATGGCGTCTCTTTTTTTGTCTGATTTTTTACTCATGATTCTAGTTTAAAAAAGCATGTACTTTATGATGGTGTTAATACAAATCATCGACTCTCATCTGAAGATATTTATTTACAACAAAGTAAGTGCTCAAAAATGTAATCAAAATACCAATGGCAAATAAGCCAAGGATAAGGATTAGTAATCCATTGGTAACTTTTAGTGGACCTAGATCTACTAAATCTAATTGTGCTAAATATACTAGTGAAAATAGAGAAAAGCTGGCTATGAAAGCACTCCAAAAGCCATTTTTGACGCTTCTCCAAAGGTATGGTCTACTTATAAAACTCCAAGAAGCACCAACTAATTGCATATTCTTTATTAAAAAGCGGTTGGCGTATAAGGCCAGTTTAATCGTATTATGGATTAGGGTGACCGCTACCAGTAAAAATAAAGCACCCAGCCCTAATATAAAATAGCCCGCTTTCATCACATTCTTTTCAATATTGACCACCAGGCCTTCCTGATAGTAAACATCACTTACGATATTTTGGGAAATGAGTTCACTTTTCATCGCAAGAAGTGTAGTCGCATTTAAGCGATCTGACTTCATATTGAAATTGATGACATCATAAAACGGATTTTTAAAGCCATATTTATTGAAATCACCCAGTTCTTCTTTCATGGACTCGGCAGCTGATTCTTTTTTAATAAACACAACAGTTCCTTTTCGTACATATGCTTGGTCGTCGATGAATGTCTCCAAGGCCTTGATTTGCTGTTGAGGAGTATCTCTTTTGATCTCCACCATAATGTTAATATTCTCCTTAGAGCGGTTGATTAACTTCTGAGCGTACAAAACGATAACTGCGAAAAAACCAAATAAGAACAATACCAAGGCTACACTGATGATAGAGTAGAAGTAATTAGGTTTTGTTTTGGATTTGTATGGCAATTCTTGCCCTCGCATGTTTCTTGTTTTGAGTGAATTTAATTCCGTGTCTCGGAGAAAAGCCCAAAAGTAATAAATTATAGGTACAAGTCTTTAAAAATTGGACTGTCAGTGGCAGTGGCAGTGGCAGTTTTCTCAAAATTGTGTACATATTGGATAGCAATTGCTAGCTAGATTGCAACTTTACTGATATCGTAGGCAATTTTCAGAAATGAAGATCGTTTTTGACAGACTAACCACTCTAAAAACCAATTAATCAATATTTTTTAATCTTTACTAGTAACTTTTACCTTTATTAGCGCTAGAAATAACCTATTTTGGGGTCTCAACAAAATACCATTTTCATGGGAAAACTGAGTTTCATATTACTCTCTTTATTGCTTACACTTTCTATTCCAGAACCAACAGTGAAGCTAGATAATGCCTCTTTTGAAGGAGAGCGCCAAGATGCAACGGTACCTACCGGCTGGCAACCTTGTGCCCAAGGAACAACTCCAGATATCTTACCTGGTTTTTGGGGAGTAAAACTAGAACCCCATGATGGAGATTCCTACATAGGCTTGATTACGCGAGATGATGGTACTTGGGAAAGTATTGGGCAACGACTTAGTGGGCCTTTAATTAGCGGAAATTGTTACAGTTTTTCCTTATCTCTTGCACATTCTAAGGATTACGCAGGCTACAATAAACCTGTCCGCTTGGTGGTCTATGGAGGTCAAACCAGTTGTTCAAAAGATCAGATTCTTTTGGAAACAGATTACATAAACCATCAGGAATGGAAAAAATATGATTATAAGCTTGTTGCAGAGAAAGATATTAATTACATCATTTTAGAAGCGCAATATATGAATGGACTTTATTTCTATTATAAAGGAAATATATTAGTGGATGATTGCTCTGAATTTGTACTCTGCGATCGGGCTTAATACTCAGCTGTAAATTAATACTTGAATAGCAAGGTGTCAGTTCGGAGATTTCTCTTTAGAGATAAGGAGCGATCAAGTAGAAAAGGTGGAGCTACTAAACGAAGCATCCCGAATCTTGATTACTCATGATTCGGGATGCTTTATTTAAAAGAGATAGCTAAGTTATTGTTTATCAGCTTCTGCCTTCATTTTTTTACCTTCAGCTTCTAAGCGTTCAGCTTCTTCATTCAGTTCCTTTATCTTTTTAGATAGCTCTTCAGAAGGCTTTCCATCAGAACTAGCCATTTCTTTTTCCATCTCTTCTTTTTTAATAGTCCACTTGTCTTTTTGTGCCTGCCAGCCATCAATTTTATCTAATAGCTCGCCTCCTTCTTTTACCTTCGACTTTGCCTGCTCTAGCACTCCTCCTACTTTGTCCAAGGCATCATCGTATTTTCCAGATTTAAATTTATTGATTTCACCTTTTAGTAAACCTACAGATGCTTTACCCACATCTACACCTTTACCAATAATTTCTTTTGCTTGCGCTTTTTCTTCTGGTGTACCCAAAAAATAGTTGTATCCAAGGATCCCTACAACTAGTAGAAGGCCAACCTTTAAAAGACTCTTAATCATAATATTGAATTTTGTTATTTAGTAAATTTACTTCTATTCATTTGCTAGGAAGTATAGTAAGAGCTAATCGTCACATGTGACGCAATTTCTCTGTTTTTGCAACTAATTAAAGCTACATTTCAAGCAAAATTAAAAACTGAGAATGGTTTCAACTGCATATTTAGCTATGAAAGATTAAAATAATTCATAATTCCGGTTTTTGATAGCTCGTCATAATTGAGAAATAAGACATAGAATTTCAAGCATTTTCTATACTTTCGTGAACAATTTTAAAAGATTCTTCTATCAAATTAACCAAATTGATCAAACAAGAAACCTTTTCTGCGATATAGAAGTTAAAAAACAAAGAAAATTACAATCAAATCAGCATAAATAATGGATTATACACCTGGAGATTTTGAATCGAAATGGAAGCAATATTGGAAAGACAATCAAATTTATAAGGTTGAAAACGATACCAGCAAACCAAAGTTCTATGTATTGGATATGTTCCCATATCCTTCAGGAGCAGGTCTGCACGTGGGACACCCACTAGGTTATATCGCCTCCGACATCTTTGCTAGGTACAAAAGGCTAAACGGATTCAACGTACTCCATCCTATGGGTTATGATGCATTTGGACTTCCCGCAGAACAATATGCCGTACAAATGGGGGTACATCCAGCTGTCTCAACTGCTGAAAACATCGAACGATATCGTGCCCAAATGGATAATATCGGATTGAGTTTTGATTGGAGTCGACAAGTAACTACCTCAGATCCAGCGTATTATAAGTGGACGCAGTGGATCTTCTTGAAAATATTCTCACATTATTATGATAATGAGGCTAATAAAGCTATGCCTATTGAAGCTTTAGTTGAACGATTTGCAAAAGAAGGTAACTTGAGCGTTGACGCAGCTAATTCCTACGAAGGTACCTTCTCTGCTGATGATTGGAATGGGATGAGTGCCAAGCAAAAAGACGATGTACTCACAGAATATCGATTGGCTTATCGCCGTGTTTCTTATGTAAACTGGTGTGAGGCTTTAGGAACGGTACTGGCCAATGATGAAGTTAAAGACGGGGTATCAGAAAGAGGAGGTCATCCAGTTGAACGTAGAGCTATGTTGCAATGGAGCTTACGGATTACTGCTTACGCAGAACGTTTATTGTCCGATTTAAAGGATCTTGAATGGTCGGACGCCCTTAAAGCTCAGCAATTAAATTGGATTGGACGCTCAGAAGGAGCACAACTATTTTTCAAAATAGATGGTTCTGACAAAGAAATCGAAATCTTTACTACTCGGCCTGATACGACATATGGTGCAACCTACATGGTGCTAGCTCCAGAACATCCTTTGGTCGCTGAGCTAACCACTCCTGATAAAAAAGAAGAGGTAGCCAAGTATTTACATTATGTAAATTCTCGTTCAGAGCGTGATCGAATGGCTGATGTGAAAGAGGTAACTGGATGCGCAATAGGTGCTTTTGCAATTAATCCCTTTACGAATACCAAGGTTCCAATATGGATAGGTGAATACGTTTTGATGGATTATGGAACAGGCGCAATCATGGCTGTTCCAAGTGATGATGCGCGTGACAATGCTTTTGCAAAAAAGTTTGATCTGCCTATTATTGACGTAGTTGATAAGTCAAAATATCCTGATGCTTCGCTATCTGATAAGTTGGGAGTTATGATCAACTCTGATTTTCTAAATGGAATGGAAGTGCCAGATGCGATTACAGCTGCTCTGCAACAAATTGATGAAAGAGGGATTGGTAAGCGTCGGATTAATTATAAGTTACGTGACGCTAATTTTAGCCGTCAGCGATATTGGGGAGAACCTTTTCCAATTATGTATGACAAGGAAGGAATCGCTCATCCAGTAGCCGAAGCTGATTTGCCTTTAGAACTACCTGCCTTAGAAAATTTTAAACCGACAGCTGGAGGTAAATCACCTTTAGCTAGAAAAGAAGATTGGGTTAATTTAGCTAATGGAATGACCCGAGAAACAGATACCATGCCTGGATTTGCTGGTTCGAGCTGGTACTTCCTACGCTATATGGATGCTAATAATGATAAGGAGTTTGCAAGCCCAGATGCAATCAACTACTGGAAAGAAGTGGATATGTATATTGGAGGAACAGAGCACGCAGTAGGACACTTGATGTATTCTAGATTTTGGCATAAGTTCTTGTACGATAAGGATTTAGTGCCTACTTCAGAACCATTTAAGAAGTTGATTAATCAAGGAATGATCCAAGGAGTGATTGAGTTCTTGTACTTGCAAAAGGAAAAAGAAAATGGACTTAGCAAATTCGTTTGTGCTGGGATAGTTGAAAAAGTAGGGAACCTAGAAGCTTATGCTCAAATCCCAATTCATATCAACTATGTGAAATCATATGGAACACCTGGTTCTTATATCAACAAAGAAAGTATCGATCAGTTTGTAGATTGGAGACCGGAGTATAAAGAGGCCATTTTTGAATGTGGTAAAGGTATTTATCAAAAAGGAGTTTTTACTCCAAAGGATGGTGAAGAAGCAACGGACACACATTTGGTAACCAAGTCAGAAGTGGGAAAAATGTCGAAGCGTTACTTCAACGTGGTTAATCCAGATGATGTAGTAGAGCAATATGGTTCGGACTGTTTCCGTATGTATGAAATGTTTTTGGGACCAATTGAACAATCAAAGCCTTGGGATACCAATGGTATTGATGGTGTTTCTAAATTCTTGAGAAAGTTTTGGGGCATGTTCTTTAATAAGCAAAACGAATTTGAGACGGATGCAGCTGCGCCTAGCTCCGCTGAATTGAAAATTTTGCACAATACCATCAAGCGAGTTAGAGATGATATAGAGCGATTTTCTTTCAATACTTGTGTTTCTGCCTTCATGATTGCAGTTAATGAATTGAGAAAAATTAATTGCAATAACAAAGAAATACTTACAAATTTGGTTATTCTAATCGCTCCTTTTGCGCCGCACATGGCTGAAGAATTATGGGAACGTTTAGGGAACGAGCCCTCCGTGCACAAAGGAGAATATCCTAACTTCGATGAGAAGCATATGCTTGAAGCTTTTATAGAATACCCAATTTCAATCAACGGAAAAATGCGTACCAAGGCTTCTTTTGCTTCTGATGCAAGTAAAGAAGACATGGAAAAAGCAGCTTTAGAACTAGAGGTAGTACAAAAATGGACGGAAGGTAAAACCGTTCGTAAAGTTATCGTGGTACCAAAAAGAATGATCAATATTGTAGTCAGCTAATTTTAAATTAAAAAAGTCTTTCTAAGACTAGAATGGACTGAAATAAGTCACGAATCACCTGTTTTTCAAGCTTTTATATGGCTTGTTACAAAAGCAACTCTTTGAAAAAGGGGTTGCTTTTTTGTTGCCCATAATACATGGCATTCAAATGTTTTTTTTTGGCTTGTCACTTAAACTAAACAAACGCATTCCCATCCTTAGTCATTTTGTTTCAACTTGTTAGCTAATCCGAAGTAGACATATTATGAAAAATCAATATAAGTTGGCAAGGATTTCGCTTGTAATTATATAATAAAAAGTTTAATAAGTAAAGTACTGACAACTAGGTGTTTCATTACTTGAAACATCTAGTTGTCTTTTCTGTACAAAATTATAATTCCCACTGCAATGAACATATTTAACAAAAACTGGAAAATGACGAATTTAAACCCAAATCGTGTATTTACCTTAAGCATGTTGCTTATCTGCAACCTATTTGCATTACAATCCTTTTCTCAATGTACCAATTCTTCACAATGGGGAGGGGCATCTGCACCAGTTGATTTGCTTGCTGCCAGTATTAGTAATTGCAACTATGCTGGAGAGTTTGCAAGCGTAACCGATGTAATAGCTGGTAATGAATATGTCGTTACATCTGCAAACTGTAATGATTACATCACTGTTTATGATGATCTCGGCGAAATGGTTGGCCACGGTACCACGCCTTTTCAATTTACAGCACCTATGTCAGGTATTTATGCAGTTCACTTTAATATGGATGATAATTGTGGAACTGAAGGTGCTTGTAGAGAAACCTCAATCAGCTGTTTCTCATGCGGTGCCACCCCAGGTTGCACAGATCCCATTGCAACAAATTATGATGATACAGCTACTTACAATGATTGTAGTTGTATTCTAGCTTCACTTGCAAATGATGACTGTATTGATGCGACCAATCTTGACTTAAAAATGAATTTGGATGGGACTTGTAACCTGATAGACCTTTCACCTTATAGTGGTGCATCTGGTAGTATCGCAGAAGTTGCTCCCAGTCCTTCATGTTCTGATGGTGCAGCTGTCCCTTTAGATGTATGGTATAGTTTAACCGTGCCTGCTTCTGGAGTTGTTACTTTTGAATTTATTAGTACGCCTGGGTTTTCTTCAGTAATGGAATGTTATACTGGCGTCTGCGGTAACTTAACCGCTTATGATCCGGTAATGTGTAATAATGAATCTTCGAGAACTTTCATCGATATGACTGAAGGAGATCTAATCTATTTCAGAGTTTGGGATTATGGTAGCAATGATGTTGGTAATCATGAAATTTGTATTAAACGTGAGATAACGGGATGTACTGATCCTGCCGCAACGAACTATGATCCTAATGCAACTTTCGAAAGCGGAATATGTACTTATCCAACAGCAGGAAAGCCTTGCTTAGCGCAAGATTTGATATTGAATGCTGTTTGCTCTGTAGGTGATAATACATTAGCGGGAATGGAACCTGGTGAGCCTGCAGGAACTTGCTTTAGTGGCATTAATAATGCTGTTTGGTTCAAATTTGTTGCGGATGCTGAAACGACAAGCATATCTACTGACTTTGATGGCTATACCAGTACAGATACAGAAGTTACATTTTATAGTGCAGGAGATTGTTTGAACTATACCACCTTTACAGAAATAGATTGTGATCAAGATGGTGGAATTATTGAAAACTACAATTCAATAATTTCTGGAGCTCCAACAACAGTAGGAGAGACTTACTATATTCAAGTTTCAGGATGGAATGGTACACAAGGTACTTTCTGTATAGAAGCGACTTCAGCTCCAGTTAATAATGATATTTGCGGTTCATTACCTATGTCTTGTGGCGAGGTTTTGACTGGTAATACAACAGGATATTCACTAAGCACTACAGGCTTACCTGCCACTATTTGTGGATCTGGTGAATTGACTGCACCCAACGCGTTTTTCCAAATAAATGGAACCGGCGATGAATTTGTTTTGTCGCTTTGTAATTCATCTTTTGATACTCGATTAGATGTTTTTTGTTTGGTAGGAGGAGATTGTGATAACGGTCCTGATTTCGTTTGTGTGACCGGTAATGACGATACGCCTTCCTGTGGTTCAGTTACTGCTTCTGAGGTTCGTTTTTCAACTTTGGGTTCAAGTAAATATTTTGTTATGGTTCATGGTTACGGAAACACAACTGGAGCCTTTGAGATTTCTCTTGAATGTAATACAGCTAGCTTAATCCCTAATAATCAAGATTGTAACGATAATGGCAATTCCTGTCGACCAATGGGAACTGCAACACTTTTGAGTGTCGATACAGTTTGTAATTTAGTATCTGCTTCAAATGCTGGAGCTGCACAAGCTATTGTCACACCACCATGTGCGATATCTGCGACTCAGTCAGTCACAGATGTTTGGTACCGATTTAATACGGGAATGTTTACAGGTTTTGAAATAGAAGTAACTGAAGGTACAGCAACAGATGTTCGTTATGCACTTTATGAAAATTGTGGAGGAGCACCTATGTTTTGCGATGAAAGTGTCTTTTATGGATTAGATCCAAACACAGATTATTATATTCAGCTCTTTACCGCAAAAGGCGATGAAGGATCATTTGATTTATGTTTAACAAGCGCTCAGTTATGTGCTTTCCTTACTTCACCAAACGGAAATAATATTGACATTAATACTGAACTTACTTGGACACCTGCCTTCACAGCTACAGGTTACAGATTAATGTTGGGGACAAGTATTGGAAGTGATGATGTGATGCCATTGACGGATCTTGGTAGTTCGCTTTCTTATGACCCAGGAACTTTAGATTACAATACAACTTATTTTGCAACCATCTTACCTTATAATAATTTGGGAGAGGTTGAAAGTTGTCCATCTTTTTCTTTTACCACCCAGTGTCCTGTAATTGAATCTAATGTAGTCAACATGATTGACGGATCCTGTTATGGAACTGCTGATGCTGCTTTGGATATTGCAGTCAATGGGGGAGAAGGACCTTATAGTTTTGAATGGTCTGGGCCAAATGCTTTTGTAAATACTGCAGAAGATATTGTTCAAATAACAGGAGGTGTTTACGACTTAGTAATTACTGATGATAATAATGGATGTTCCATCAACAAAAGTTTTGAAGTTCAACCAATGTCAGGAATGAGTTCGATGACTAATATTGTTGACGAAGCATGTGGTAGCGATGGATCTGCTGAGATTTTAGTATTTGATGGCCTAGAGCCATATACTTATCAATGGTCAACCGGATCATTGGAGGCCGCTACTACTAATGTTCCAAGTGGAATGTATGAAGTAACTGTAACTGATGCGAATGCTTGTACCGCTGTTTTTGATAGTATCACCATAGGAGACGGAGGTGAACTATCTGCATCTGCTGTGAACGTAATCGGAATAGGATGTGGTTCATCATCTGGATCGATTACAGTTAGCCCAGTTACAGGTATTGGCCCATATGATTATTCATGGAGTTCAATAACTGGAAGTGTTAGCGGAACAATTATAGGAATCAATGGATCTTATGCGATTAACTCGCTGCCTGTAGGTTCATACAATGTGACGATAACAGATGCTAATAGCTGTGTTGGTTATGTAAATGATATTGGGGTTCAATACATTGATGAAATTGAAATGGACGTAAGTCAATCTACAAACCCTGATTGTTATGGAGCAAATAATGGAGAGATTGTAGTCTCTGCAATCGTAGGACAAGCACCTTACCAATTTGCTTGGAGCAATGGACTTATAATTTCAAGTTCTGCGGGGACTGAAGCAATAAGTGGAATAGGCGGCGGTATCTACTCGGTGACCATCACAGATGCCAATGGATGCACAGGTATTACACAATCAATTGAAATTGATGAACCTGCAGCATTGAACGTAGTGATTCACAGCGTAGAATCTCCAACTTGTTTTGGAGAAACGACTGGGCAAGTTTATGTAGATATTGAAGGTGGTTCTGATCCACTGACTTATGCTTGGAGTAATGGGTATACGAATGAGGATTTAATCGGTGTTGGCTCAGGAAATTATTTGTTGACGATTACTGATGGAAATGGTTGTACAACCGTTTCACCATTAGTTACTGTTGATAACCCAACTGCCATTGAAATTAATTTGAACAGTATTGAAAGTGTTACTTGTTTTGGAGAAAATGCAGGTAGTATTAATACAGGAATATTTGGAGGTAGCCCTCCATATGACATTGCTTGGAATAATGGAGCAACTTCTTCTAATCTTGATAATTTAGCAGGAGGGGATTACCAATGTACAATTATTGATGCAGTAGGATGCGAGATTATCTCTCCTTTATTTACTGTTCAATCCCCTGAATCAGCAATTGAAATAACACTTGCAGGTATTGACAATAGTTTATGCAATGGATTTGAATCTGGAAGCATTGATGTAACGGTAAACGGTGGAACAGAGCCTTATGAATACCACTGGAGTAATGGAACGACAACAGAAGATCTAGATGACTTGTCAAGTGGTAATTACTTGTTGACTGTAACAGACGTAAATGACTGTGTCTTCATCTCAGAAATCATTTTTGTAGATGAGCCGGATGAATTGCAAGCAACATCTAATTCGACTGCAGATGTCAATGAAATGTCAGACGGTACTGCTACCCTTAGTGTTTCTGGTGGAACGATGCCATACGATTATAATTGGGATTCAAATACAGGAAATCAGACGATGGCAACTGCTACTGGTTTAGCGGCTGGTAGCTACATGGTGACCGTTAGTGATGGGAATGGTTGCATGATGGTCACTTCAGTTATCGTTGAAGCAGAAACAGAAGTGATTATTTCAACGAAGGACATTACGCTTGTGAAGCGTTTGGAGTTATCTCCAAATCCAACAGACAATGAAGCTCAGTTATTGATTGAATTGTCGGAAACGAAACCAATTCAGGTTGAGGTCTTTGACTTGAGTGGGAAGAAAGTTTTGAATCCACAAGTTTATGAGGCACGTCAATTGCTGACGATTATTGACTTGTCCGCAGAATCAGCTGGTGTTTATGTTGTGAAAATAAATATTGGCGGTGAATTGACTTCAATGATGCTGGTGAAGAATTGAAGAATGTAAAATCGTAAAATGTAAAAGTACCGGAATACTGTAGCTTCTCCTTAGAAGAGCAAATTTTTACATTTAGACTTTTGCGGTATTATATTTTACATTTAAAGAAATAAAAAAACCGACTCTGTAAACTTACAGGGTCGGTTTTTTATTTCGAAAGATCAATAATCTTAATGCAGTATATTGTACAAAACAAGGAAGGCTCCCGCTCCAGCTATAAAGCCAACGAAAGCTAGCCAGCCAATCTTTTTCAAGTACCAGATGAAATCTACTTTTTCCATACCCATTGCTGCAACTCCTGCTGCCGATCCGATGATTAATAAACTACCACCTGTACCAGCAGAGTAGGCGATAAAGTGCCATAACTTAGAATCGGTTGGACTAATATACATACCCATTGAGGCCGCAACCAAAGGAACGTTATCAATGATTGCAGATACAATACCGATTAAGATAACAACAATATCCTGATTTGGAATAGCCCTATCAAGCATCTCTGCCACGTAGCGTAAGGTACCCACCTGAACATCCTGTCCATTAGTGACAACTGTACCGAATACAGCACTTTCAAGCGCTGCTACAGCCATTAGGATACCAAGAAAGAAAAGAATACTGGAAAGTTCAATTCTTGATAAAGCCTTGTGAGCAGAGTATCTTGCTTTCTTCTCTTTTGTAAAATCTTCTTCTGGGTGAATGTATTCTGAAACCAACCAAACTACACCTAAACTAAGCATCATTCCCACGTAAGGAGGAAGGTGTGTCAATGTCTTAAATATTGGAACAAAAACAATCGCAGACAAACCAAGAAATAACATGGTCTGGCTACTTAATAACTTTTCAGCACTTAAGTTTTCTTCAACCTTAAGGGTAATATCTCCTTGAAATGGCTTTAGGAAGGTTGCGATAAAAGTAGGCACAACAAAACAAACTATAGAAGGTAAAATTAAGTACTTCATTAAGCCCAATGAGGTTACTTTACCTCCAATCCAAAGCATGGTAGTGGTCACATCACCAATGGGTGACCAGGCACCTCCTGCATTGGCTGCAATTACGATCAGACCAACAAACCAAAGTCTTTCAGTTCTGTCTGGAATAATCTTTCGCAAGAGCGTAACCAATACGATAGTTGCAGTAAGGTTATCAATAATAGCTGATAGTATGAAAGCTAAAATACCTAAGATCCAAAGCAATTTTTTCTTGCTTTTAGTCTTAACGTAACCTTTCAAAACTTCAAAGCCAAGGTGAAGGTCAATGATTTCGACAATTGTCATCGCACCAATAAGGAAAATCAGAATTTCTGATGTTTTACCAAAATGGTGGAGTAATAAGTTGGAGAAACCATGTTCTGCATCATGCAAAGCATCTCCAGTAAGTCCTGTTATTGAAAAAATATGATCGTGCGTATCTACTACGTCAATAACTCCACTATTAAAGCCAATGGCAAGTAATGCCCAGCACAAAGCACCCATAATCAGGGCAGGTACTGTTTTGTCAAGTTTTAGTGGATGTTCAAATACAATGGTTAGGTAACCAAGGATGAAACAAAGTATAATACCGGTGAGCATGAATTATGCGGTTTAATGTGCGTGAAACAATTGCTTAAAATACTGATATTCAGTTAGTTATTGGAGTGTTTTTTCTTTTAGAAAAATTAGAAAAAACAATGGCGACAAAGTTAAAAAATATCTTTTGGAACTGAAATTTAAATAGGGATGTTTTGAAAATGAATTTGTACTAGGAAGTTTTTAAACAAATCTACATACTAAGCAGGAATTTAGTTAATTTTGCATCGATTATGGTAAAAATAGGAAATACAGAATTAGGAGAGTTCCCACTATTGTTGGCTCCCATGGAAGATGTTAGTGATCCGCCGTTTCGTGCTTTGTGCAAACAGCAGGGCTGTGATATGATGTACACCGAATTTATTTCAGTGGAAGGTTTGATTCGTGATGCAACTAAAAGTGTGCAGAAGCTTGATATTTACGATGAAGAAAGACCTGTAGGTATTCAGATTTTTGGAGCGAAACTCGATTCAATGATGCGTGCTGCCGAAATTGTAGAGGAAGCAAAGCCAGAAGTGTTGGACATCAACTACGGTTGCCCTGTAAAGAAAGTCGTTTGCCGAATGGCTGGAGCTGGTATCCTTCAGGATCTTGATATGATGGTGAAGTTGACTAAAGCAGTGGTCGATTCTACCAACTTGCCAGTTACGGTGAAAACCAGATTGGGTTGGGATGATGAAACGAAGTATGTGGATGAAGTTGCTGAGCGTTTACAAGATGTTGGTATCAAGGCCATCTCCATTCATGGTCGTACCAGAAAGCAGATGTATAAGGGAGAAGCAGATTGGACCTTAATTGGAAAGATAAAAGATAATCCGAGAATTCATATCCCTGTATTCGGAAATGGTGATATTAATAGTCCCCAAAAAGCAAAGGAATACCGAGAGCGATATGCCGTAGACGGTATTATGATTGGACGAGCAAGCATTGGTAATCCATGGATTTTTAGAGAAATCAAACACTTCTTTAAGACTGGTGAAATACTAGCTCCTCCTACCTTGAATGAAAAAGTACAAGCAGCTCGACAGCACTTAACACACTCGATTGAATGGAAAGGTGTAAAGTTGGGGGTATTAGAAATGAGACGTCATTACACAAACTATTTCCGAGGCTTGCCAAATATTAAGCCCTTTCGGATGAGACTGGTGACGCTGCATGATCCAGCTGAACTCTTTGCCGTTTTAGATGAAATTGAAACGCATTTTGATGGTATTGAGATGATGGTGCAAGAAGTGGGACTGAAAAAGTAAGCATTAGAATTAGAATCGAAATTAGAATGGCCCGCGATTGTAGAGTCCTCATTACAAAGGCCTAAACATCGGTAAGCGCTATTGCAAAGCGATTGCTGAGCTGAGGAGCCAAAGGTGAGGAATAGGAAGTAAGGCAAGCTAAGCTATGTTTTTAGTACCAAAGGTATAAACGTATAGCTGAGACGAATAGAATTTACCTACATTAACAGAAAAAAAATATAAATTTGGTTTTTGACATTCAACCACACGAAAGGGAAATCTTAATGATCATTGAGCAAGTTGCAGCGGAATTGAAAAGTCCTTCGTATGTGGTAGGTGGATACGTACGTGATCGATTGCTTGCTCGGGAATCCAAGGATTTGGACATCGTTTGTATAGGCAGCGGAATACGTTTGGCTCAGGAAGTAGCAGCACGTTTACGTCCTATTCCCCGAATAGCTGTTTACCAACGATTTGGTACAGCCATGATTCGTCACAAAGACCAGGAGATTGAGTTTGTTGGTGCCCGCCGAGAATCTTACCGACATGATTCGCGAAAGCCTACTGTAGAAGAAGGCTCACTGGAAGATGATCAAAATAGAAGAGATTTTACCATCAATGCTTTGGCTGTAAGCCTAAATGCTTCCAACTTTGGTGAAATAATAGACCCTTTTGGTGGCTTACATCACTTAGAAACTAAGACGATTAAAACACCACTTGAACCTGGCAAAACATTTTCTGATGATCCATTGCGGATGATGCGAGGTATTCGTTTTTCTACCCAACTCGGTTTTGATATCGAAGAAGAAACCTTTAAAGCCATTGGGAAATATCGAAATCGTATCAACATCGTTTCAAAAGAACGGATTAACATCGAGTTGGAGAAAATAATAATGACGGATAAACCTTCCGTTGGATTCAAACAATTATTTGATACTGGTTTGTTAGAAATAATTTTTCCGGAAATGGCCGCTTTGTATGGAGTAGACGTTATAGATGGGAAAGGACACAAAGATAATTTTTATCATACACTAGAGGTGTTGGATAATCTTTGTAAAAATACCGACAAGCTATGGTTGAGATGGTCTGCAATCATGCACGATATTGCCAAGCCTCCGACCAAGCGTTTTGATCCAAAACATGGTTGGACCTTCCATGGTCATGAAGCGCTAGGGGCAGCGATGACACCTCGTATTTTTAGAAAAATGAAACTGCCAATGGATGGCAAAATGAAGTATGTACAAAAGTTAGTACGACTCCATTTGCGTCCGATTAGTTTGACAAAAGAAAATGTGACGGATGCTGCTATCCGACGATTGTTGTTTGATGCAGGAGATGATATTGACGATTTGATGCTGCTTTGTGAAGCAGATATCACTTCTAAAAATGCCAAGAAAGTTCAGCGTTACTTGTCGAACTATGTAATGGTCAGAGATCTATTGAAAGAAATAGAGGAGAAGGACAAGCTTAGAAATTGGGAACCACCAATCTCTGGAGAATTGATTATGGAGACCTTTGGATTGTCACCAAGTCGAACGGTTGGAACGATTAAATTGGCGATTCGTGAGGCCATTTTGGATGGTGCATGCCCGAATGACTATGATGCAGCGTTTGCGTTTATGCTGGAGCAGGGGAAGGAACTTGGCTTAAATCCTGTGGAGAAATAGGGGGGAGTTGGAGTTGCAATAGGAGTTGCAGTTGCAGTTTTTTCAATGTCAATGTCAATAGCATAACGGGACCAAATTATTTAGATATTTCCGTTAAACTACTTAAGTGCTATGACCTAATTAATTTATAGTATAATCGCTGAGCCTTTTTAGCTCACTTTTCCTAATTATTTGACTCCAGCCAAAAGGATGAAGACAAATAATTAGTCAATTGAACTAAAAATTCTTCATCGATTAATGTTAA
>CAKZUK010000028.1 GCA_937921775.1 uncultured Saprospiraceae bacterium | reverse complement strand
CCAGGTCACGGAAGAGGCAAGTCCAGATAGACAAACTCCAATGATCGTGGGTGATCGAAATGCTCGACTCTCTTTTGTAGATGAAGAATTATTGGCTCAACTCAAAGATCAACGAAAGACATCCCTTGATGGTACTATGGCCAGCAGGAAACCTAAATCCAATTTCCTAGAAACGATAGACACTTTTCACTTAGCAATGTATCAGGCTTTTGAATTGGCGCTTAGTGAAAAATATTTTCTTCCTTCTGATTGGAAAACAAATAGAGTTCGAGGACAATCTGCTAGTGATTTGTACGAAAATTTGAGACAGATTCCAGAATTAGTTTCTTTACAAAATACCATGAAAGGTAATTTTGCAGCAGCGCTTCAGGATGAGACCCAACAAGCCATTATTGCCTACCTCAATACCGATCCAATTGAGATGGATAAACGAAGAAAAGATTTTGGTGCAGCTTATCTATCAGAGCCTGCCTATTTAGCGAAAGCCGCCTCCTTACTTGGATCAGATCATTACTTGTATGAAAAAATATTATCGAAGCAATATTATTTTGAAGGATTAATGTTTAGACTTGCAGCCGAACGAGATCAGCAAGTTGCGCTATTTGATTCAGCTTTTGCAAAGGTACAATTGGCTTTACAATACGATGACCAGGCTGCTTATATTTACAATGAAATTGGCTTGATTAAATGGCGTAAAGATAACTCTTCAGATGCACTCTTATTCTTTGACACTGCTATGGCCAAGACGCCTACTTGGCTGCTGCCTCCATCTAACAAGATGGTGTTTTATATGCGAAATAGACAGTTTGAAAAAGCAGATTCAATGGGCCAAATCGTTTTGAGTATTGACTCAAATTATTATCAAGCTTATGATGTTTTAGCTCAAAATTTTGACCTACGAAAACAAACCAGTAAAGCCAAAGAAATGTACCATAAAGCATTGGAAATTAATCCCAACTTTCTAATATCTAATAATAATTTGGGGGCAATGTATTTTGATGAAAAAGATTATGATAAAGCCAGATTTTATTTTGAAAAAAGCATCGAAATTGATTCATCTTATATCCGTGGATACAAAAACATGAGTGATATATATTCCGCAACCTTTAAAAGAGACAGCGCTTTGCTCCAATATGAAAAAATCATAGCTCTCGACTCTTCTGCATTAATTCCATATGTGGACCTTGCTTATTTGCAAATGTATGCCGATCAATTTCAAAAAGCTAAAACTACGCTGGAGTCTTTGCATTCCAAATTCCCTAATCATATGGAATATCATTTTGGTTTGGCATGCTGGAACGCACTTCAAGGGAATAGTAATGCGGCAATTATTGAATTGGGAAAAGCGATTGATAAAGGGATAAAACTTCAGCGTGTAAGAGACGATGCTGATTTGGATTCTATTAAAAATTCCGCTGGCTATATCGATTTGATGGAAAAATAATAAATAAACCGAGAAGGCATTCTGGCTTAAAATTCTGAATAATTCTGAATAATTCTGACTTCCATCCTTTGCCTTGCGCAGACTAAAGTTAAGCCTCTTCAAAGCTGTAAAAATAAACTGCGTAGCTGTGAGATCGTTTTTATTCCTATCATTTGATTATCATATCATTCTGTCGCAACTACGCAGCTTATTCCTTATTGTGTTCGGTATAAAAACAAAGTAATTATTTCTTTTAAACCCATTAAAATCATTCTGCTAGATCTCTACATTCGTTCCATAAACATTCCAAATACTCTTTGTACAAGTTCATTATTAGGATATTTACCTGCAGCTTGCTTATAAGTATTTGCAGCATCAGAATAAAACCTACTCGCTTCAAATTCACGAGCTATCCGAAGGTCTCTTTGCCAGTTTGATAATTGTTTAAAATCATCGGATTGTTCTAAGGCTGTAATTATTTTCATGCCTTCTGATTTATTGACCACTGTGATTTCAACTTTATCCGATCGCAATAAAACACCTTCCACTCCAGAGTCTTTTGTCACTTGCCATTCGTAGCTCTCCCCTGCTTTCATTTCTTTTATTTTTGACAAATCAATCATCAATTTATTGGCATCAGTTTTCTTAGAAAAAATAGGATTTTCATCTTTTCCACTTTCGTAAATATTCAGAACAAAACCATTATCGCTTTTAGTTGTCCATTTAAAAATCATAGGACCCGCATGCCATTTCCCTGCTTTTGGAGAATACCCATTAAGCTTCACTCCTTCACCATGACCTGATGCATTTTCAGTGGTATCTTTTTGACCACCATCTCTACGCCCTGGCCCACCCCAACCACTTGCAGAAGTCAAGTAAGACAAAAAATCATCCTCACTTTTTTCTACAAGCTCATTAAATGGGAATTTATCAATTGAATGTTTTCCCTTGGAATTAAAAGTTTGGACTGATCCATTTCTTAGGTATCTAAGCTCTGAATTTTTTTTCAATTTAATGCGCCCCATTTTGTCGAGGATAGCACCTTCTTTTAATTTTTTAAACTTCCTAGAGCCCGGTTTAGCATATCTCACTTTACCCTTTAGGGAAATAACTGCGATTACATCAGCAGGGGCTGAAGCATTTGCTGAGACGGTAGTGCTACTTTGGTTTGAAAATTCAAATGGAGAATTTAGATCTAGGGATGTAGTCAATTGAGCATAGGAAATAGAAGCCATAGACACGCAAAAGAGTGTCAACAAAATTAGCTTTTTCATGATTTGGTTTTTAGTTAAAAAATGATTTTTTAGCTTTGAGGTTGTAATGAAGTTCTTTAAAAAAAATCTTCAATCTTACAGATACTTTTTAAACAACTTCTATTATAAAATTAGCAAAATAGGACTTAACCTAAAATGAGAAATTTTTAAGTGCTTATTGCGAGGGAATGGAGGGTTTTCGTTTGTGATAGCTGACATCATCTGTAACAAAATTTTCCTTTTGGAACCCAGAAGTAAATCTAATATTAATTATTAATAAACGCGGCATATTTTACATATTAAATCTAGAAACCACATAAGCAGGAAGTACATGGTCACGTACTTCCTGCTAAATTAGTGCGGAGCTGCTAGAAAGGTGTTCCGATTATTTACCTTCATGACTTACTTGGGCAAGTTCCTCCACATTACGTGTAGCCATCTGCAATCTGGTGTAAGACGGAATAAATAATTTATATCGGACGTTTTCTTTTAAAGGCTTATGATTGACTGTAACTTGATTTTTTAAATATGGAGCGCTGATCGTCGTAACAAGATTATCATCCATCTTAGTATCTAGCAAGTACCGGTCGTTTGCAACTAGTAAACCCAAGGTGTTTTGATGGCTCAAATTGGTAGAAACAGTTATTTCTACTCCAATGTAATCTTTGTCCCATTCCTGGATTTGGACTTCTCCATTTAGATCAATCTTTAGCTTTGAATTAGATTCATAGCTAAGCTTGCTTAGCAGCGTTTTTTGGATGCCACTCTGTCCCGAAAGGTTGATACTCATCGTTAGTATGCTAACTAACATTATTAATTGGGGCTTTTTCATAACGTTGGTTTTAAAAGGTAATAGAATATTTTCTTACCTCTTAATTTGACCAATGGGAAAAAGGTTACGAGATGGGAGAAGGAAGTCCAAAGTTTCCTGCTAAGCTGTTTTCCTTAAATCGTGAGTATCTCAAATTAGAGCGACATTCAAATGGAGAACTTCCATCTTCTACCTCCCCCTAATAAAACAAAACCCGCAATTCATAAAAGTCCTCATCCTGAATAAAAAAGCGAACATGTTCCGCTCCCCCATCTTTACCCTGCACGGCTGCACTGATATGACCTTCTAGCGAACATAGACGAATGATTTTCCCCATGTCCTGCGCATCCCGAATTCGATATAAACTTCCACGCCCCCAATTATCTAGGAGACCTGCACCTACCAAGTTGTAGGATGGCTTTCCTGGCTTTGCGACGAAAGTAGCCTGATCTGCACCTGCAGCGATTAATTCAATCTTAGGTTTCTTGTTATCATCTTTTGAGGTCAAACTTGCCATACCACTATTATTCCACTCATAGTCTGTATACGTTTGAAAAAAATGTTGGCTGATTCCTTCCAAACTACTCTCTGAAAGCTCTCCTGAGTTCACGATGAGTACTTCCTTGCGAGGTCGAGGTTTATCTTCTGCTGGTTCTTGAATCGCAATGGACACCTCCGTATTCGGTCTGGTTTCCTCAAGTATTCTTAAAAGATCCTGCAAGGTATTGACTGCTTGGTCATTTATACTGCTTACAAACCAACCTAGTTTTTCTTTTGCTACTTTCTCAGCTGGCCCATTGGCTATTATGCCATTGATAAATGGCTTGGTAGGGATTTGTGAAAAATCCAATCGAGTCGCAAATTCCAATCCCAAAAAAGTACGTCGAACTCGACCTTTGTTCTCTAGAATATCATTAATAACTCGCTGGGCTACTTCAATTTCAATGGCAAAGTTGAGTTGAGAAAAAATGTATTTCTGGTCTTCTTTTGAGCGAGTACCTATCCAAGTGTTGATTCCTACCACTTCACCTTTTTTATTGACTAAAGGACCTCCACTGTTTCCCCAAATTAAAGTAGCAGTATGTTGCATAAAGCCATACTTACCAGTAGTTGGATTTTGGAATAAGCGGTTTTTTCCACTTACAATACCATCCGTAATGGAATAAGGATAGAGGCCTAAAGGGTTTCCAATTGCAAAAACATTTTCTGCTAAACTAGGAGATGATTTTGCAAATTCAAGAAAGGTAAATTCCTCGCCTGGCTCTACTTCATCAAAAGCTAAAACAGCTAAATCATAAAAGCTATCTCCACCAACTAAACGCAGTGGATATTTCTTACGCCCTATACTGAAAGCTCCTATTGCTCCTCTGCGACTTTCTGCTGCATTGACGACATGCGCGTTGGTTATCACGTATGGCTTACCTTTTATTTTTACTAAAAAACCAGAACCACTGGAAGCTACTCCTGTCAGATCAAGCGCCGTTTCGTAGGCAATCCGAGCGACTTCGTCTTCTTCCCCAAAACCGAAGGCTGCATCTTCATCTGCTAAGTCAAAAACAGCGACAGTGACCACACCGGAAAGTGCTGATTCTATTGAATTGGCTTGCGCACTTAGCGTGAAATGGAAAAAAGAAAGTATACTTAGTAATAGTACTTTTTGGAGGAAAAATTTGAATGATATTTTCATGAGTTGATTTTTTTTGGTCCTTAAGAATTGGAGCTTTAGAAAGGGATATTAGGAGTTTAGGATATTTCAGACTACAGGGACACTTAAAAATTATTGAAGCTTAGCAAACGTTTCCCTAGTCAACAAACTGGCCATAACTTACTGATTATCAACTATAAAGGTTCCACCAATTAAGGTTTCTTCAGAAAGTCGAATCAAATAATAGTATAAACCCTCTTTCATTTTTACAGGTTGATCGACAATGAAAGTAAAGTCTTCTTCACCTCCAAAACCAATTGGTCCTTCTACTTTTACAAAATCCATATCCGTTTGATAAACCGGTTTATTATTTTGATAAGAATCCGATTGATTATCAAAAATCGTCAGACTGAATTTTTCGTTTTCTGGATAATCGAATGAAATTAATTCGCCTTTGAAATACAGCGCAACCGTTCCATTAGTTGTTGTTATGCGCTCATTAGTTGCTGGAATTTGTAGATTGAACTTATGTGTTCTTTGCTCTTTTATGTTGCTAATAACTGAAGCTATATCAGAATTCGCAGCGAAGTAGTCAATGCTTGGACTTGGAGGTGTCGGATCACCTAGGACAGGATCAATATTAGTCTTTGGTTCATCATCTGGCACCGAACTTTTCGGTGGGTCTTCCTTTACAATATCTCCATTATTCTCTGGTGAAGGTATCGTTGTATTAATATCTGGCTCATCAATCTTATTGTCAATAGCCTCTTGCGTTTCTTCAATTTCTGGATCCTTTACCATTTCATTTGGGATGTCTGGCTTACGCAACATAAACCACCAAGTCAATCCTAATAAAACAACGCTTGCTGCTGCCATCCACCAGATTCGTTGTTGCCGGCTGTTACCAATTGTAACGACCTTATCCTCTTCAGCTTTAGCATCTTTAAATTCTTCTCGCATCAAATCTAGCGAATCGCGTAATTTTCGTTTTTCGGGATCCGCCATTGATTCCTGAAGCGAACGATGTAAACGAACTTCCTCAGCAAATTCAACATCGGATTTCATCAATTTATCAAACTCAATTAAGTCCTGCCCTGCCAATTGACCGTTTATGTAATTTTCAATTTTATTGTATAATTCTTCTTTCATTTTCTGGCATTAATTTAATAATCCTCGGTAATTGTTAATGGTCTGGAGCATTGCGATTCAATTCACTATAGCGAACATCTGTTTTTATAAAAGAAAGCAATCTTTCCTTACAGGTAAATTTTCGTTTTTTAGTGGCACCAGTGCTGCTATATCCCATTATTTTGGTAATCTCATCCATTTTTACTTTCTCAAAAAACAATTGCATAAGCTTTTGACAGTCAGTACCTAACTTCTTAAAATTGTCCCAAAACACGCGTTCTTCCTCAGCTTTTAGCAATGCATCTTCCTGATTAGTCTCACTTGTATATTTGGTATGGTCGGTTAAGGTTACGTTCTTGAATGAACTTTTTTGCAGTCTATTTCCCCATAGGTTGCGACAAATACCATATAGGAGGGTATAAAATCCGCTTGACAGCTTGAAATCCTTCTTCTTGCTCTTCTCATAAATCACGAGAATAGCATCCTGAAAGATGTCTTGTGCATCATCAGCAGATCCTCCATTATTGGAAATTAAGCTTATAATTTTAGGCAGGAATTGACTATAGATTTCCCGAAGTCCTTTAGTGTCTCCGGTTTGGATGGCATTGATATATGCCTGATGTTGGTTCTTTTGGCTCATTTGATAGTTGTAAATGAAGCTCCAAATATAAAGAAGATGTGCTTAGATAGGTAATGAAGCTTGGTATCCTTTTTAAAAATGGCCAAATAGAGGGAGTAGGTGGTAGTGGTAGTTGCAGTGGTAGTGACAGTTGCAGTGACAGTTGCAGTGGTAGTGACAATTTGTAGTGTCAGTTGCAGTGGTAGTGACAATTTGTAGTGACAGTTGCAGTGGTAGTGACAATTTGTAGTGCCAGTGGTAGTTACAGTTACAGTTACAGTGACAATTTGCAGTGACAGTTGCAGTGACAGTTGTAGTGACAGTTGCAGTTGCAGTGGTAGTGACAGTTGCAGTGGTAGTGTCAGTTGCAGTTGCAGTGTGCTTTAGATTTGGTTGTATTGAAAATTTGAGATTTGTTTTCTGTCTTTGGACGAAGACGAAGACGAAGACGAAATAAAAAATACGCGTAGCCAAACCGAGTATTATCACAAGTAGTTAAAAATCCTTTAAATTCTATGTCTGAATACAGGCAATCGCCTAAATGCTGTCTGAAAGTACTATATTTGTTGAAAACCATAAAACCAAAAAAATGAATTATTCCAATCTAATCCTTTACTTCATTTACCTCTTTTCATTTACCAACCTAGCTGTGGCTCAAGATCACGCACATCAGCATGAGGATGG
>CAKZUK010000027.1 GCA_937921775.1 uncultured Saprospiraceae bacterium | reverse complement strand
TCCAATTCTCCCTAATTCGCCACAATCACCTTATTAGCTTGTAGCAATTCCTTGTCAGAATAAATAACTGTTTCATAAAAACCAAAAGGCAGATAGGCTGTTTCTATGACGGTTGTCCCTTCATTTATTTTTTGTCGTTTGATGAGGTGACCTTCACTGTCAAAAATATCGAGGGATAAATTTTGTGCTAGTAAATCTTCAGGTAGTTCAATGATGATTTTTTCAGTGGCTGGATTTGGATAGATATCGGCAATTGGGAGTTGGTCTTTATTCTCTTTTACGGCGTTCAAACCACCGTCTATTTTTTTCAAAAACATACCTTCATTCCCTCCTCCCGAAATGATGTAACCACCATCAGAAGTTGCTTTAATTCCAGACGCTTGTATGTTTGTATCTTTATCCAATTCGATCTCCCAATCTACTGTACCCTGAGCATTGTACTTGATTACGTAACCGCTGGTGTCTCCAGAAATGTTTGTCCAAAAGTCATAAATCGAGCCTACGATCACATGGCCACCATCTGGAGATAAGGCGATATCACTCACCACACCAGGCATACCAGCCCCAGGGCTTGTTGTATTAAGCAAGCTACCATTTTCATCCAAGGTTAATAGTACCGGCAACAACCAAGCAAAACCTGTTGTATAAGCTCCAATCAAAATTTCACCGTTTGCTTTTTCGGCGATGGACAAGCCAGATTCAGTTACGGCAACCGCATAAGTATTTGACCAAAGCATATCGCCTTGTTCAGTAATTTTTGCGACTAGAATACTATCCTTGCGAAGACCTGTGATTAGAAAATTGCCATCTTCTGCCTTGATGATATCCATCCCCGAATTGATACTACCAAGATCCGTAAAATATTTTTTAGTCCAAAGGCTATCACCAACTTCGTCGAGTCCTACAATCCAAAGCGCTTGATTATTTCCGTTTGGAATTTCTGTAGCATCTCCGACAGCGATGTAACCAGCGTCAGTTTCTGCGATAGCATGAAATACTTCAGCACCATTATAAGCATGAATTTTTGTCCAGAGTGAATCTCCATTTGTGTCGGTCCGCATAATCATGCCCCCACTAAAACTAAGATCACTAGAAGTACTACCCGCGATGATAAATCCTCCGTCTGTAGTTTCCAAAACAGCGCGTCCGGTTTGCTGACCGACTGCACCTGCATTATAAACATGCGACCAGAGTTCATTCCCCGCTTCGTCAGTTTTTACTAACCAAGCATAATGTCGGATAGCTCCGGTAGGATAATCTATATCACCTACCATGACAAAACCACCGTCGGCAGCCTCTACTACATCAAAGCCTTTACCCCAACCAAAATTATGTATAAATGTTTGTTCCCAATCTTGTGCGAATAAATTGAATGTACAAACGCAGCAAAGTAAGAAAGAGAGAAGTGTTTTATAATTTAATGGCTTTTTCATATCGAGGGATTTAGTGATTCCGTAAACAGGATCGTCTACTTATACTAACGGAGGAATAAAGGAGAAGGTTGGGTTTCACTTATAGATTAGAGGCCTCTGAGGCTGTACATTTCCTTTCGAGTGCCCTTAATAGAACTTAATTCAGAAGTCAGTAATACTCATTAAAATAAAAAAGTCGTATCACCTTTTCGTGATACGACTTTAATAAACTATAATCTCATGAAAAATTAAATCGAATTTTGGGGCTTTGAATCTAATTGAATCTTAAAAAAAAACGTAAATCTCATTTTGTGATACAAGAACTAATTGAATCTCAAAATATTTGTAAAATCGGTTTTTGGAACGTTCTAATCTTTATTTATGAATCTAAAAAAACGTAAATCTCATTTTGCGATACAAGAACTAATTGAATCTCAAAATATTTGAACTAATTTGTAATGACTCAAAAAATAATTTGTCGATTTTTAATGGAAGCTTTTAACTAGACCACGATCCTAAACGTCGTTTAGTTTTAAAAAATCTGCCAATCAACAAGTTATTTTTTTGATGTCATATCGGTTTTTGGAATATTCTAATCCTTATTTATAAATCTTATTAACTTCAATTTATTTAGCCAGTAACTTACCTGCGCTAACCGGAATCCCTTTAGATTCGATTTTGTAAAAATACATTCCGCTTGTCAAGTCGGAGCGATATAATTGGTAAGTCATTCCCGTAAAACTTTCATTTCGCAATAGGCGACCTGAAACATCATATAGTTTGAAACTCAGGTCTTCCAATTCACGATCAGCGATCACTTCAACAGTGGCCTGATCAACGAAAGGGTTGGGGTAAACATTGATTGCTTGTACACCATCCAAAAGGATTTCAGTTGTACTCACTTTTATTTCAACGAAGTCTTCCAAATCGCAGCTAGCGATAGTATGGAAAATAGAATCCGTTTTGATGGGTGATTGAAAATCAAAGTAGGCGGCAGCACTGTTGTCCACGATGGATCCTATAGTATTGTCCAGTTTTTGGGAAACTCGATATTTGACAAATACTGAAGATTCATCAGGATCAGCGCTGCCACCCGTTAAATTGATATTTTCAAAAGTGAACATCAGGATACCACAGCCATAAACATCCATTGTGTATTGATGGTTGCTCACCCCTGGTCTTACCGAAGCAGGGTCCAGGAAAGGTGATAATGTATCCCGAATCACCACCCTGATTGCCGTGTCTGGGCCGGTATAAAAGAACCGGTGATGGTATTTGAGATCAGCACATTGCTGAATAAAATGCTCTGTATCGTAGCCCTTGGGATAGCCTCTCGATTCGTTGTTCAGTGTAGTTTCATTTTCCTGACAGTCTACTGAAAGGAAATGGTCGTAATCGTCTTCGGGTAATTGATTGACAATGCCGGTTGTAAAAGTTCCTCCACCTGCTACGCATCCTTCGATGGCTTCTGATGGGCGGCTGTCTCCTAGGTATGCAGCGTCCTGTTCTGTTAGTATTCTATATGTAGCGCCTGTTGCAGGCATTGTAGTTGTGGTATTTCCCCCTGGTCCAAGTGGGCCAAAAGGCATCTTCAATAAGATCATGTCTTCAATAATCGTAAAGTCTGAAGCTGCAGACATTGCCTGAGTTGAAGAAGTATTTGTAATCGTCAACTCAACATTATCACCAACACAAGCTGTACTTACTTCAAGGAAAGCTATGTCAGATCCCGTTGGACAAAATTCATCTGGATAAGCATGTGCTCTTGCAGAGTGCGTTTGTCCATCAACACCGTCAACTGTTACATTGATTACAATCTCTGCACAATCAAAAGGACTTAGTTCAGGTAAATTTTGAAATCGGATGATATCTCCCACCACACTAAATAGAGGGCTTGAAGAATTAATAGTGTAGGAATCATCAAACTCGACATCTATATAAAGATCACCATTCAATGCAGTACTCGTACCATTATTGCAGTAAGTGATCAAGTAGTCCGAAGTTCCACCAGCTGTAAGACCAAGCGTTGTCATATCCACTTCAATATCAGTACATGGCTGCTCAACAAAAGTTGCAAAGTCTAAATTCAGTGTATCAAATGGAGCATTAAAATTGATGGTTTGAGATGCGATACAGCTGTTCCAATAGTCGTTTGGAAAGCGTGGTTGAATCGTGTAAGAACCTGTGCTTGTTAGAATAGTATAATCACCATTAGCATCTGAAGTTCCGTAGCAAGTATGTTCATCACTAACCGCCTCAATGATCCAACCTTTGATTGACTCATCATTTGAATCAAAATCACAATTGTTGTTTAGATCGCGGAAGACATTACCAATGATATAGTTGGAGTAAATAAGTCCATCTTTGTTTGTTTTTACGATATAGAAATCTGAGTTAGAACTAGCTAGGTTTTCAAAATGAGAACCAACCATTACAAACTCGTCTCTAAAAGTAGTGGTTACACTTGTGAAGAAATCTGGTGTATTGATACGTCCAAATGTTTTTTCCCATAGAACATCAAGTACACCAGCCGTTAGATTTACTCTGACCGCGTAGCCATCTATTTCTACAGGAGATGTTTCACTAAAACCAGCAAGGATGAGACCTCCATCTTTAGTTGCCGAAACAGATCTGAATTCCGTAGCAAAAGTTGGATCCCCAAAAGAGAATACACTTTCTTGATTACCATTAAGATCTGTAGTAATTAATTTAGCATTAAAATCACCGGGTATATTTCCGTAGCCGGAAAGTGCATAACCAGTTGCTGTTTCTAATATATCTGTAGCAACATTACCCGCGACCTGATTAAATAATTGTAAGGTTCCATCAGCGTCAACTTTTAGTAATAAGCCAACAGAAGCATTGGTATTCAATTCTGTAAAGCCAGCAATAACTAAACTTCCATCGGAGCTTTCGATGATTCCGTTTCCAGCGTCATCGTAATTATTTCCATAGGTTGTCTCCCATAGTAATGTACCATTAGCATCAGTCTTTAATAGGTATACTTGCTTGTCAAGGAAAGGATCTTCAGTGAAACCAACAACAGCAATACCGCCATCACTAGTCGCAATGACATTAAGTCCTTCGTCATCTTCCGTTCCACCGTAAGTGTTTGCCCAAAGCTGTTCACCTGCATCATTAATTTTAATCACCAGCACATCTCGACCTGAGCCGTCTGTTTCTGTTCCAACAGCAATATACCCATCAGCCACTTCAACAATAGCTTTTAGCTGACCATTTGGATTTAGCTGACCATATTGCATTTGCCAGAGGATTTCACCATCCGGATCTGTTTTAATGATATAAGGAATCTGAGCAGTGTGGTAGCCAACCATCAAGAAACCTTCGTCTCTTGTTTGAATAACTGAGCTGAGTTCGTCAGTTCCACCTATATTGTAGAATTTCTCCCAGCCCTCAACTTCCTGTGCATTAAGGGAAACAGCAAAAACCATACATAGAGCGATCACAAGTATTACTTGCTGCTTTACGAAGGTTAATATGTTGTTTTTTGTATGCACGGGAGTATGTTTTTTTCTGTTTATCAATAAGTTCATTACAAATATGGTGTGGTTTTAAGCCTAAAACAAAGACACTTTTCGGGCTTTGTTGATGAAAAAAATCGTAATTTAGGGTAGTTTATTTTTATTAAAAAAACATAAACAACTGATTAATAGTACATTAAGTACACTTTTACTTTTCACTTAAAATTGATTTTGTTGAAAACAATTAGCAAATTAAGGCTATGATAAAAAGTCGTTTAATAGAAATTTTAAGAACCTGCTCTAAACCAGAGCTAAGAATGCTTAATAAATGGTTGCGTTCTCCTGCTCATAACCAACGAGAGGATGTGGTTTTACTGTATGACTATCTATTAAAGGACGATCATCTATGGAAAGACGCTTATTTGGAAAAAACTATTGTGTATCCTTATATATACGTTGAAGAGAACTATGATGATGCCAAGATTCGACAAACCATTTTCTTTTTTATGAAAGCTTTGGAGGATTTTCTGATTTACCAGGAAGTTCGAGAAAATGAGATTCAGGCAAAAATGACTTTATCTAGGGTTTACCGAAAAAGACGTTTAGACCGGCATTTTGAAAAGAACATGCGTTCTCTGAGAAATTTACAAGAAAAGCAAAATCATCAAAATTGGGATCACCATAGGAATAGGTTTTATAGCCTTTTGGAAGAGTATGAATTTATAGTTGAGCACAAAAGAACGGTTGCCCTAAATCTGCAAGAGGTATCAGACACCTTAGACATTGCCTATTTGGCTAATAAATTAAGACACGCCTGTCGGATGCTTTCTCACCAAACGGTTTTTAAAGTTCAATATGTGATCGGATTAATGGAACAGGTCTTAGATTATATTGAAGGTAACGATCAACTTTTAGAAACTCCAGCCATTGCAATTTATTATTACAGCTATAAAGCCACAATCGAAAAAGAAAACGAAACGCATTTTCACAATCTAAAAAAACAAATTCTTGAAAACGGGCATCTTTTCCCAAAAAAGGAATTGGGCGATACTTACATACTTGCACTTAATTATTGTATTGGCCGAATGAACTTAGGTTATTCAAATTTCGTACGCGAATCCTTTGACCTATATAAAGAAGGAATTGAAACAGAAATTCTAATTATCGGTGGACAGGTTTCACGGTTCACTTTTACCAATATCGTTTCCAATGGTACCAAGTTAAAAGAATTCACTTACGTAGAAGACTTCATCCACAACTACAAAGGCTACCTCGACAAAAAGTCAAGAGAAGACGTGGTTCAATTTTGTCTATCTAAATTATACTACGAAAAATCTGATTATAACAAAGCCATGCGTATCTGTAGCCAGATGGACTACGGAGACATCCTCATGAATCTCGTTTCTAAAACAATGGTTCTAAAAATCTATTACGAGCAAAGCGAACTGGATGTACTCGAATCATATTTGGAAAGTTTTCGAAGTTATCTGTCTCGTAAAAAAGCAACGGCTTATCACAAATCAAATTTTAAAAACATCATTCGACTGACTAAGAAGTTACTTAAGACAAACCCTTACGACCCTAAAAATAAGTTGAAACTTAAAAAAGAGATTGAAACGATCAAGCCTTTGACCGAACGGACTTGGTTGCTCAAACAGATTGAACAGCTTTGAAGTGGCAATTTCAATTGCAGTGGCAGTT
>CAKZUK010000026.1 GCA_937921775.1 uncultured Saprospiraceae bacterium | reverse complement strand
TACTGACTCTGACTCAGCTACTAAGAAGATGATTATTCTTGAATAATCTGAAAGATAGACCTCAGTAACCGGTTTAAGAATGCTTTAAAATCGGTTTTTGGGATGGCCTCTCACCATTAATTTAGGTGGGGGGCTTTTTTTATGTGTGAAAAATTTACTAAACACAAGGAAAAAATCACAGTCTGTTTTTTCTTACTGTAGATTGTTTTTTTGATTGGAAAAAATAATTATTTTTTGTTTTAAAAAAGATAACGAAAATCAAAACCTTTTTATGTTCAGGAAGTATAGAATAGATGCCTTTGATTAACTTATTCAAAAGCAATCCATGAACATCAATCACTAAAAAAAATAAACTCTTCAAATATAAAGGGGACATTCTTAGCTCCCTTTTATCGTCCCAAATACGTCTAACATATCCCTTTAGCCGATTTTTTATTTAGCATACAAGTAGAATCAGTTTAATCTGTTCTGCCTGTTTTGTTATTCCTTTTTGCCATTAAGGTAAAGAGCGAAAAGGATGTTAATGCCATGTCCTCTATGGATATGTGTTCGACTGTCAGCCTTATATATTGAAATCTCTAAAATTATTAACACACAAATTTTCTAATGAAAGAACATTTTACATTTAAATTAAGAGTTATTTTATTTGCTTTTTTGACTTTGTTGGGACAAATGTCAATAGCGCAACTTTGTACTGATCCACCCGACTCGCTTAATTGCGGTGCAGGTATCCCTCTGATTTTGTCAATAGATGATTTTGAAACCGGCCTCGGGACATTTGTTCAATCCACAACAGATGATATCAATTGGATCATTGCAAGTGGGCCAACTACATCTGAGTTTACTGGTCCTTCTGACGACTTTTGCGGAGGAGGGAATTACTTATATGTTGAAACCAGTTTTCCTGTTTCAGATGGTAACGTTGCATGTTTGTCAACTAGTTCTGATCTGACAAGTCTAATCTCAACAGATCCTGCAATTGTTTCATTTGGGTTTCATGCCTTTGGTGAATGTATGGGGAATTTTGTTGTGAGTATAAATGGTGCGACACCGATAACTTTGGTTTCTGGACAAGTACAGACTGCAACTACAAACCCTTGGGAACAAATTGTTCTCGACTTGGATGGTTTGCAGGGAACAGTAGTCACCTTTGAATTTTGTTATACTGCAGGTACAACTGGTGTCAACGGATGTGGAGATGTATTTAATGGAGATTTCGCAATAGATCAATTTACAGTATGGACTTGTATTCCTCCTTGTATGATTACTTGCTCTGATGAAGTAAGTGTATCAAATGATTTAGGTCAATGCGAAGCAACTATAGACGGAGCTACAATCGGAGTGGCAACTTTTGAAGGCGGTTGTATTGGACCTGATGCGATTAATGATTATACAGGTACTGCAGACGCTGGAGGAGTTTATCCTTTAGGAACAACAACAATAACATGGACTATAAATGGTGTCGCCGGAGAAGTAGTGACTTGTACACAAGACATTACAGTGTTGGATGCAGAAGCACCAATTCTTGATTGTCCTGCTAATACAACATTGTCTTTAGATGGAGGAGAATGTGACAACGCATATTACTTCTCAGCGGAAGCTATAGATAACTGCGACGGAGCTTTAGTAGCACTGCCAGATCCTAACGCACCTGCCGGATATAACGTGTATGTGTCGGGTGAATTATTACCAATTGGTGAGCACTGTTTTCAATACGAATCTACCGATGGAGTAGGGAATCAATCAATCTGTTCATGGTGTGTAACCGTAGCAGAATACCCTGATCCCATTTCTCAACTTTCATGTAATAGTAATCTAAATCATGCTGTAAATTTAGATTGTGAATTGATCATAACGCCTGATATGATTTTAGAAGGTGGACTATATGGTTGTTACGAAAATTATATTGTGACAGTGGTTGGGATTACTCCTGCAACAGCTGTTGTGGATAACGAAACAAATGCAGTAACCATTAAGGCGAGCCAAATAGATGGTTTTATTGATAATGGAATGGCAGGGCCTTTTGAAATAAAAATTACTGATCCGGCAACAGGAGTTTCTTGCTGGGGAGCTGGACATATATTTGAAGATAAAACGGCACCAAGCATTCAATGTGATACTGTAGAGTTGGCTTGTACCGATGACATCACTCCAGGTGTGATCGCACAAGAGCCAGTGGTAACAGAAAATTGTGGTGTTTATGCCTTAATTTATGAAGACAATGCAACTGCAGGATCTTGTAGCGATCAATATGCAAATGTTATTGAGCGAACATGGACAGTTTCTGATAATATAGGGAACTCTGCTCAATGTGTTCAAATAATCAATGTGAATTTTGCAGAGCTAGCTGATGTTGAATTTCCCGAAAATCTTGACAATCTGGAATTGCCAGCTTTATCCTGTGAAGATGCTAATATTGATCCTTCAATCACCGGAGAACCAACAGGTGTTTCTTGCGGGAATATAGGTTTCACTCATAGTGATAGTGATTCTATTTTACTCTGTGGTGGTGGAAGTGGTTCTTTTAAAATTATCAGAACATGGACAGTGCTCGATTGGTGCTCAGGTGAAATCATTACGGATCAGCAAATTATTAAAGTACTAGATGAAGTGGCTCCTGAAATAAATTGCCCAGCAAACATGGATGTTAGTACTGCTAACGAGGTTTGTGAGGCGAGTGTTTTAATTCAAGGGTCATCAATTGAAGTAACTGATGTTTGTTCTGCAACAATTGGATTGACTGCTAGCATATCTGCAGGTAGTATTGTGCCAAATGGTGTGAATTGGTTGGCAAGTGGTTTGGGAATTGGAACGCATACAGTGAGTTTTACAGCAACTGATGAATGTGGTAACACAGCTTCTTGTAGTTTTGATATTTCGGTATACGATGGAACAAATCCGGTGGCTATTTGCGAAACTTTTCATACCGTTTCTTTGACAGCTGATCAACCTACTCTTGTTTATGCAAATGTATTTGATGCCAATTCAAATGACAACTGTAGCCCAATTTCGATGGATGTACGTCGTATGGATTCTTGTATCGATTTCGATTGGACGACTGAAGGTCCTGGATTTGATGATACGTCGAATGCTATTATTAATGATGCTGATCGTGGTATTGGCAATTCAAATTCTCAAACAGCAGCTTGGTATCCAGCGGTACCGTTTGCCTGTTGTGATGCAGGAAGTGAGGTCATGGTTGCTTTCAGAGTAACTGATGAGTCGGGTAATCGCAATACATGTATGGTGACTGTTATGATAGAAGATAATTTAGATGGAACGATCTCTTGTCCTGTCAATAAAGATTACGATTGTGAGATGGATATTCTCGAAAGTTCAGACCTTTCTTTGGATGGTGTGAGTGTTGTTGATAACGGAGGTCTTCCTGCTTATTACTTTACTGGAGCAGCATGGGAGTTGGTAGGTTACTATCTTGATGGTTATGATAATTGTTCAGCTAATGTGTTTATATTAGATCGAGGTGGAATTAATAGTTGTGGTGAATCTTATTTGACAAACCCAGACATACCAGGTGATATCAGAAGATATTATGCTGTTTATCCAGGAGGCACAGCTGTTGCGAATGTACCAACTACTTTTAGTGAGTTGATTTCGCAGTCGGATGATTTTTGTACGCAATTATTAGGTGTTCAGAATTTAAATAATTTTGATGAGAGCGATATTATTTTTCCATCAACAGTTACAGTTAGTTGTCCAACTAATCCTACTAATACAGGCGCACCAATTATTAGTGAAGATGCTTGTTCGAATGTTGCAGTCACGCAAGAACCGGATATCATCGTACCATTGAATGACGATACGGCTTGTTATAAAATATTGAGAAACTGGATAGTAATTGACTGGTGTGCATATGATGGAAGTGGCGCAGGATATTGGGAAAGTTTGCAAGTGATAAAAGTACAAGATAATGTTGCACCAAGCATTGATTCAGATTGTATAGATCAAACGTTTTTTGTTGACACAGATAATGATGGAAACTTTACCAATGGATGTACGGCACCTGTTGTGATGACTGCTGAAGGTTCGGATGTATGTGTTGGGGCTACTGGTTTAGAATGGAGCTGGGAGATTGATGCATCAGATAATGGAACGATTGATTTTTCAGGTTCCGGAAATACTTTGTCAGGGACTTATCCTTCAGGGAGTCATCGAGTTACTTGGACGCTTTCAGATGCTTGTGGAAATGTTGATCAGTGTACTTATCTTTTCAATGTGATCGACAATACAGGACCATTGGTTTATGGAGAGAGTGGGCTTGAAGTAGGTTTGGTTGATCAAGGCGGGGGAGTAGGAACTGCTACCATATGGGCTGTTGATTTTGATGAAGGAAGTTCGGATGAATGTAGTGGTATTTGTGATATGCGAATTGCTTCACCTTCTTTAGGAGGAGGTCAACTGGTTCCACCAACGACAAGTAGTGTGACATTTGATTGCACTAATTTAGGGAATAACACAATTGATTTTTGGGTAAAGGATTGTGCCAATAACTGGCGCTATATTTCGACCTTTGTTGCTATCTCAGATGTGAATGGTGTATGTAATGGAATTACATCAGGAATTACTGGAAATATGACAACTGAAATGGGAGAAGGAGTAGAAGGTGTGAGTGTTGATCTAAGCGGATACATGACGAGCACAATGATGACTGATGAGGATGGATTGTATTCATTTAGTGGCTTACCACTTGGGCAAAATTATACCGTGACTCCAAGTGAAAATTTACCAATATTGAATGGAGTGTCAACTTATGACCTTGTTTTAATGAGTAAACATATACTAGATGTCGAGCTATTGGATTCACCTTATAAAATGATTGCGGCGGATGTCAATTCATCTGGTTCGATTACCACTTTTGATATGGTAGAGTTGCGTAAGTTAATTTTATTCATCGAAGATGAATTTCCAGTAAATAATGCAAGTTGGAGATTTGTTCCAGCTGATTTTGTTTTCCCGGATCCAACTGATCCTTGGCTTGGTGGAACGTTCCCAGAACTTTATTCTATTAATGAAATGGAGGGAAGTACACTAGCTGATTTTATGGCGATAAAGAAAGGTGATGTGAATAATAGCGCAGTTCCCAATGCTTTGTTAGGAAGTGATGATCGCTCGATATTGGGAACACTAGCACTAGAAGTTGATGATATTCAAATGCAAGAAGGGGAGACCTATATAGTTGATTTTAGAGCAAAGAATTTTAATCAGCTATTTGGGTATCAATTCTCTCTCGATTTTGATGGAAATTCCATTGAATTTGACGACCTTAGCGTTGGCGACCTAATTAACCTATCGGAAGGTAATTTTGGACTGTCTAAATTGCACGAAGGTGTGATCACTACTAGCTGGAATAATGAAGAACCTGTAGTATTAACTGATAATGAAGTTGTATTTAGTTTAAGCTTCAAAGCACTTTCAAATGTGCTATTGAGCGAGGTTCTTCAGATTAATTCGCGCTACACTGTAGCTGAAGCTTATAATGTAGACCTTGAATTGCTAGACGTTGCCATTGAGTATGATAATAATTTGGAAAGTACAGCTGAAATTGCTTTCGAATTATTGCAAAATCAACCAAATCCATTTAGAACAGAGACTGTTGTCGGTTTCACTTTAAAGGAAGCAGAATCTGCGAGACTTAAGGTGTTTGATATTTCTGGTAGAGTTTTATTGGAAATCACTGACAATTATAACGAAGGCTATAGCGAAATCGTTATTAATCGGAGTGATTTGCAGGCAAGTGGAGTCGTTTATTATCAATTAGATACAAATACTGGCTCTGCGATAAGAAAGATGATCATTATTGACTAAAAAAATTGAGTGTTTTCTGTAGCATTTTATGAACAGTAACACTTCGTAAGATATTTAAAATCGGTTTTTGGGATGGCCTCTTACCATAATTATGGTGAGGGGCTTTTTTTTGCTTCGATGTGATGACCGAATGGAAGGAGAGGAAGGCAATAAAATGAACTTTTTTGAAGAAATTTTTATACTAAGTTTTGACAAAAATGCTCGATCTACGCCTAGATTCGGGAATGATAAATATTTTTAACAAATAAATGTATTTTAAATATAAAAAATACCCCAAAAAGGGTACTATCAAAAGTTTTATATCGCCTATATTTGTGATGTGTCAAGGATGTTATACAACATTACTGACCGCATGAACAAAACAAATTTTAGTCCCGTAACTGATTCAAAAACAACAAATTAAATGACATAGTACGTCGTGCTTTGTTCGCAAACAAAGAGGACTGTGTAGGAT
>CAKZUK010000025.1 GCA_937921775.1 uncultured Saprospiraceae bacterium | reverse complement strand
TGAAGAATAACTTAAAACAACTTCAATAAAAAATGACTAACTTTATTTCTCAATCAACCAAAAAATAGAATTATGGATTTATGGCAAATGATCAAAGACTTTATTAAGAAAATATTATCTGGTAAAGAAAAACCAAAAGACAAGTAAAGTCGCTTAACCGGGCAACCAGCCCACAGTCACATTCGAAAATTCTACTACATCAACTTCTTGCGTGTTGCCATCTGAATCTATGCATTGGATGCCCTCTACTTTTATAGAAACCTTATATATAAGCTCATACTCAGAGACGGAAATACTGTCTTCTGTAATTTGAATGCGAACCGTCCCATTAATTGCCTCCCAGTTGTTAATGATTTCGGGGGCACTATATTCTATGGCATCATTGCAATAAGAATTTAAAGCCGACTTATTGAATTGTACAATCGCTACATTCAATCCTGCTGTGTTTTCTAAATCAAAAATCTGTTCATCGGTATTCAAACTCAATTCGTCTCGCTCACCTCGTACCGTGATCGCAAGATCTTCATCAAGGTTAAATCGATAAACAAAAAAATTGCCACAACCCATAGGCTGTTCTGTAAAGGTACTTCCCGTAAAATTCTTAATGATTTTATCTTTATTGCAAGAAAAAATCAAAGTGCTCACCAGAAAAAATGATATAAAAAGTTTCAAATTCTTCATAAGATATTATTTACAGTTTCAAAAAAATCTATCCCGTTTCTCATGTTATTTTTCATAGGGAAAATATTCTCACAGCACTTCACATATCACCTAATTCACATTTAAATACCTCTGTCTTCAAAAACACGTCAGTAGAAAAAATCCGTCCGAATCTGTTCTATCCGTACCCGTCTAACTGCGCGCCAGATAGCTCCCATTCTCCCTAGCAAAAGCCACCGCCAATTTTCCCGCCAACTTAGCATTATTAAAAACCAAACCAATATTAGAAACCAAACTATCGCCTTCCGTGAGTTCCTTCACACGAGCCAACAAAAAAGGCGTACTCTCCTTACCGTGAATTCCTTGTTCTTTGGCTTCAGCCAAAGCTTGCTCAATAGCAGTATTAATAACCGTCTCATCCATCTGTTGAATTTCCGGTATCGGATTCGCAATGATCAAACCACCTCGCAATCCCATCTCCCATTTCGCCTGCATCAATTTTGCGATTGATGCTACATCAGCCATTTCGTAATCAACATTGAAGCCAGAACGGCGGGTGTAAAACGCAGGAAATTCTTTAGTTTGATAACCCAATACAGGAACACCTTGCGTCTCCAAATATTCCAATGTCAAACCAATATCTAAAATTGATTTTACACCAGCAGAAATAACAGCGACAGGGGTGTGCGCTAACTCTTGCAAATCGGCAGAAATATCCATCGTTTCACCAGCACCACGATGCACTCCTCCAATACCACCAGTTGCAAATACTTTGATGCCTGCCATCGCTGCACCAATCATAGTTGAGGCCACCGTTGTAGCACCATCCAAACCTTGACTAACAATATAAGGCATATCCCGGCGACTTACTTTAATAACTGCTCTACCTTTTTTACCTAGCGTTTCAATATCGCTATCATTTAATCCTACCTTGATTCTTCCTCCAAGAATGGCAATTGTTGCAGGTGTCGCACCTTCATTCAAAACAATTTGCTCAACCTTCCTTGCCGTTTCTACATTCTGTGGATAGGGCATTCCATGGGCAATAATGGTAGATTCCAGAGCAACGACAGGTTCGTTATTTTCTAATGCTTTTTTAACAACCGGACTAATATCTAAGAATTGATTCATCATATTTTTTATCTTTACCTTGTACGAGAAACTTCACAAATCCCAAAATACAACAAAACCTAATGCACAATAAATTTCAACGGATCTTTCCCAACGCGAAACCAATAATTGCCATGATCCATGTGCAAGCCTTGCCGGGGACGCCTTCTAGTGAGTATAAAATTGATAAAATCGTAGAGAAAGCTTTGATGGAAGCACGCTTGTACAAACGGGCTGGTGTGGATGCTATTGCTATGGAAAACATGCACGATACCCCATATCTTAAGCGAGATGTCGGACATGAAATCAGCACTGCAATGGCAGTAGTAGCCTATGAGGTGAAAAAAGAAATTCAAATACCATGTGGTTTGCAAATTTTGGCAGGAGCCAATAAAGCGGCTATTGCTGCTGCGCATAGTGCGGGGCTTGATTTTATTCGAGCAGAAGGATTTGTTTTTGCACATGTGGCTGATGAAGGGATCATGGATTCGGATGCAGGTGATTTGCTGCGTTATCGAAAAGCAATCGGAGCGGAAAAAATTGCCATTTTTACAGACATCAAAAAGAAACACAGCTCTCATAGCATCACTTCAGATACAGACATTGCGGAGACGGCACAAGCCGCCGAATTTTTTAATTCAGATGGACTTATTATTACGGGTCAATCTACCGGTAAGAAAGCAAGTACCAATGAAATTGAATTAACCAAATCTAAAGTCAAACTACCTGTCCTTATCGGTTCTGGAATCAACATTGATAATGTGGCCGATTTTCTCACAATCAGTGATGGCCTTATTGTAGGTTCTTATTTTAAAGAGAACAATCATTGGGGAGAAGAAGTGAACTATGAAAAGGTTTGTCAGTTTATGGATAAGGTCCGCGGCATTCGTACTTAATTCAAAGCAATTAAATAATTGTCCAGCGAGTTAGGGGACTTCTCTTATGCGTACTTTATGAAAGAAAAACAATCGTGTAAATCATTCCGAATAAAATATGGAATCAAAATCTAAAGACACTAAAACCAAGTAACTACCCTTTAAAAAGAATACAATCAGCATATATACTCTTCCTTCCACCAAGAAATCTTATCAAACACCACGATTAATAGAAATTAACTATTTGAAAATGCAAGTAATAAACCTAGAAGAAAAATTCAATAAATTCAACACGTAATGGGATCCCAAGATAATTGGTGCGCTTAATGGCCAGCATGTAAAACTCGCTAGGCTGGAAGGTGATTTCATTTGGCACAGCCATGAAAATGAAGATGAACTATTTATGGTAATAAAAGGTAAGCTATTTATGGACTTTCGAGACAGAACAGAAGAGATTAATCCAGGCGAAATTATCATCGTACCTAAAGGTGTAGAACACAAACCACGAACAAAAGGGGAGGTGCAGGTTATGCTTTTTGAACCAATGAGTACACTTCATACTGGGAATGTAGAAAGCGACCGTACGAAAACAAATCTTGAGTATATTTGAAAAGGTGGTTTTACGGTTTAGATCTCATTAGGTCTAAATCCTTGACTTAAGCTGGAACTTAGGGTAATTGGACAAATAGAGTGCTTTTTCACCATGTTTGGAATTATTAATCAACTTCAATAGAAATGATGGCTAAACAATCCTATTAGGCAACTTTTATTGTGCTGTTTTTTCTAAAAATGAGTCCTGAAAACGATGGTTATTCCCTTTTTTTGATAAAGACAAGACATTTCAACTCTATTTCAATACCCTTTTTGCTTTGATTTAAACTTCCTGATAGCTTTTTTAACTTAAATATGTATCTTTAGTTTTCCTATTTTACAAATATTTTATTCCATTTTTTAAATCCTTTTCGAGTATGAAAAAAATTATTACACTTTGTCTTGCGCTGAGCTTCTTATTTAGCTTCAATGCCCAGGCACAACTTCCTGATGGAAGTACTGCTCCTGACTTTACAGGAACTGACCTTGACGGTAACGTTTGGAACCTTTATGAACTTTTAGATGAGGGTAAAACAGTTATTCTTGACGTTTCTGCTACTTGGTGTGGCCCTTGCTGGACTTACCACACTGGTGGAACATTAGAAACAATCTGGGAAGAATACGGACCAGATGGAACTGATGAAATGATGGTTTTTATGATTGAAGGTGATGCTTCTACTACACTTGATGACCTTAATGGTACAGGTGGTAACACTCAGGGTGACTGGGTGACTGGTACTGCATATCCTATCATTGATGATGCTACCATTTCTGATTTATACGAAATCGCATACTACCCAACTATGTACACTGTTTGCCCAGATAAGCTTGTAACAGAGTCTGGTCAAGTTAATGCAGCTGCTCACTATGCTGTACATAATGAGTGTGCTCCAATGGTTGGAACAAATAATGCAGGTGTTAGAGGTCTAATTGACCAAGGCCCTGATTGTGAAGCTGAAATTACTTTCACTCCAGAAATCACTCTTGTTAACTACGGTTCTGCTAACATGACTGCTGTTACTTTCGACGTACTTGTAAACGGTACTAGTCTTGGTGAGCAATCTTGGAGTGGTGATCTTTCTACTTACCAGATTTCTGATATCACTTTAGATGAAGTTACTGCTGCTGCTGGTGACCTTACTGTTAACGTATTAACTGTTAACGGTGGTACTGACGATGACTTAGCAAATAACGAAGATGTAGGACTAGTGATCGGTGCTGCTTCAATGGAAACAGATTCAATTGTTGTTGACATCTTTACTGATGCTTACGCTGATGAAACTTACTGGGCTATTATTACTGATGCAGGAGATATTATTGCTGAAGGTGGTAATGAAGAAGTTGGTTTAGTAAATATCGGTACAGGTCAATTCCCTCCTCCAGCTGGTCCTGGTACTTACTCTAACGATACTGAATACCAACATGTAGTTGCAGTTCCTGCTGATGGATGTTACTCTTTCGTTGTTACTGATTTCTTCGGTGACGGTATGTGCTGTAATTATGGCGACGGTTACTACCGTTTGACAGATGCAGATGGTATTGTAATGCTTGAAAGTACTTTAGAATTATCTTCAATCAAAGAAGAATTATTCGCTAAGACTACTGTAGTTTCTAACGAAGAAATCGTTCTTGATAACGCACTTTCTATCTTCCCTAACCCAGTAACTGACCAACTTAATGTTGAGTTTAGCTTGATCGAAACGGCTAACGTTTCTTTCGAAGTAGTTAATGCGGTAGGTCAAGTAATGTTCGCTCAAACTGCTGGTACACTAGCAACTGGTGCGCACACTGTAAACTTTGACATGAGCAACTTTGCAACTGGTGTTTACTTTGTAAACCTAAGAACTGCAGAAGGTGTAACTTCTCAAAGAATTATTAAGCAGTAATTTATTCGTAAGAATTAAGTTCTAACTTAATAGAAAAAAGCGGTAGTTCAATCTTGGACTACCGCTTTTTCTATTGAAACAAATGACTCCGATCCTCCTTCCTAAGAGATAGAATTAAACTATTCGGCCAAACTACTTAAGTTGTGATGTATTAAAAATAGAGCATTGCTATTTGAAAATCCATTACTTTTTCTATCTTAAGTGACGGAACAAAATTATTTGGATTTTTACTATTTTTCTAAATTTCCTAAGCGATTGACCGATAGGGAATTAGTGTATAAATTTATAAAAATGCTAAAAGTAAAAAGCTAAATAATTCCGTCAAACTACTTGGAAGCCTTCAAATAAAAAGAATATGAATACCAGATATTTGCTAATCCTTTCTGTTTTATTGATTTGGTCTTGCCAGTCAGATACCAATAATACGACGCTAGAAGTTAATAAAACCAAACCTGGTTCTACCCAGTTTGACCTGCTAAGCGCTGCTCAAAGTGGCGTTCAATTTAAGAATCAAATTAAAGAAGATGAGGAATTTCATCACCTCTTATGGGAATCTGTTTTTTACGGCGGAGGTGTAGCCATCGGAGATATAAACAACGATAAACTTCCCGATTTGTATTTTACAGGCAATCAGGTAAAAGATGCGATCTACTTAAATAAAGGAGACATGCAGTTTGAAGATATTTCTAAAAAGGCAGGAATTGGATTGAGCGACTCATGGTCAACTGGTGTTACAATGGTAGATATCAACGCAGATGGACTTTTGGATATCTATGTTTGCAAGTCTTCATGGGGAACAGATGATAAACATAAAGACAAACGGCGAAACGAATTATGGATTAATAATGGCGATCTTACATTTACTGAAAAAGCTGCGGAATATAGATTAGACGATCCTGCACATTCATCGCAGGCTACCTTTTTTGATTACGATAGAGATGGCGATTTGGATATGTACCTCATGAATATGCCATCGAATAATTTTATACAGAAAATTAATTACCAGCAAAAAAATGCTATCCCATACGAATTTAGCGATAAGCTCTATAAAAACCTTGGAAAAGGAAAGTTCGCAGATGTGACTAAAGAAGCAGGAGTTGAAAATTATGATTTTGGACTTGGGCTAGTGGCGGCAGATGTAAACCAAGATGGTTGGGTCGATATTTACGTCGCTTGTGATTATGAAAAGCCGGATAAACTTTTCATCAATGCTAGAAACGGAACTTTTACTGATCGTTCTGCAAAAGAGTTCAAACACACTTCGTACTCATCAATGGGTTGTGATTTGGCTGATTTTAATAATGATGGTTTGACCGACATAGCTGTGCTAGATATGCAAGCAGCTGACCACAAACGTTCCAAGAAAAATATGCGTGCAATGAACGCGAAGAATTTTTGGAAAAGTGTCGCTCAAGGTTACGGTTATCAATACATGTCCAACGCACTACAATTGAATAATGGCTACGGATTTTACAGTGAGATCGGACAAATGGCTGGTATCGCAAAAACAGATTGGAGTTGGAGTGTACTAATGGCTGACTTTGATAACGATGAGTATAAAGACATGTTTGTTACAAACGGTGTTAACCGTGATATGCGGAACAGCGATCTCATCGATAAAATGAAAAATATAGATCCAACAGAGCGCAAAAAAACAGACTTATTAAAAATGGCAAAATCCTTTCCTTCTGAAAAGTTGTCGAATTATTTATTTAAAAATAATGGGGATCTCACTTTCGATAATGCGACTAGCGACTGGGGTTTACAAAGTCCTGGATTTTCATTTGGTGCAGCTTATGGTGACCTTGATGCAGATGGAGATCTTGATTTAGTAGTTTGTAATTCGAATGATGTCGCACAAATTTATCGGAATAATAAGTCAGGTAATTATTTACAGCTTGAACTCACCGGAAACAAAATAAATCCAAACGCACTTGGGACAAAAGTCTACATTCATTATGATGGTCGTCAGCAATATCAGGAACTAAGTTTGACGCGTGGTTATCAGTCATCAGTGGAACCGCTCATTCATTTTGGTTTAGGAAGTGTTGAAAAAATTGACAGTGTAGTTGTTGTTTTTCCAAACAGAAAATACGCACGCTATACTGATGTAAAAACAAATCAGAGACTAGAGGTGAAGCAAGCTGATGCAAAACTTAATTATGTAAATGCTCTCTTTTTACCAATCGTTGCATTTAATGAGGTGACACAAAAGTCAGGAATCAACTTCCTTCACCGTGAAAATCGATTTAATGATTTTGATAGAGAAATACTCTTGCCACACATGCAGTCAAAAAATGGACCTTTCATTAGCACAGGAGACGTTAATGGTGATGGAAAAGAAGATTTTTTTGTTGGAGGAGCTAGTGGACAGGGTGGTGCGCTATTCTTGCAAAAATCTGATGGCAATTTTGCACTAGCAGCAACACAGCCTTGGGACGTAGATAAAGAAATGGAAGATATGGGGGTATTGTTTGCGGACCTCGACGGCGACAAAGATTTGGATTTATATGTAGTTAGTGGAGGTGGTGAAAAAGAAGCAGGCGCCCCATTAAACCAAGATCGTATTTATATTAACAATGGAAAAGGTAGCTTTAGTAAAGATACTCGCTTGCCAGAGAGCAAGGGGAATGGTTCTTGTGTTGTTGCTGCCGATTTTGACAGCGATGGTGATCTCGATTTGTTTGTAGGAAGTAGAGGAATACCGGGCAAATATCCGAGGGGAGGGGAGAGTTATATTTTAATAAATACAAAAGATGGTTTTGTCAATAAATCCGATACTTGGGCACCAGCCTTTAAAACAATGGGAATGGTCACGGATGCTGTTGCAACAGATTTTAATAAAGATGGCAAACAGGATTTGGTAATAGTTGGTGAATGGATGAGCCCTCTTTTTTATAAAAACACTGGTTCTGATTTAGTCGATGTTTCAAAGGAAATCTTGAACGAGGATTTGACTGGCTGGTGGTTTCATATCAATGGAGAGGATTTGGATAAGGACGGCGATATAGATTTTGTAGTAGGTAATATTGGATTGAATAATAAGTTTCACCCAGATTCAAAGAAACCACTTAAAATTTATGCTTATGATTTTGATCAGAATCAGTCCAATGATATTGTATTGGCTAAAAATTCTGAATATGGTGAGGTACCTGTGAGAGGGCGTGAGTGCTCTTCCGAACAAATGCCATTCATCGAAACTAAGTTCAAGGATTTCAATAGTTTTGCCAATGCGACCATCAATGATATTTATGGTGATAATCTCGAAAAGGCAACGCATATTGAGGCAAAGGAATTTAGAAGTGGGGTGCTTTGGAATGAGGGAGGACAATACGTATTTCGACCTTTCTCAAATGAAGTGCAATTAGCGCCAGTCCAAGATTGCAAAATCATAGATGTCAATAAAGATGGTCAACTGGATTTGATCCTAGTTGGAAATCACTATGATTCGGAAGTGGAAACGGTAAGGTATGACGCAGGAAATGGTTTGGTGCTACTTGGTGGAAAGGAACAATCCTTCGATCCGGTACCAGTTTGGGGTTCACGTTTTTACGTACCTTTTAATACAAAAGATATGGCCATTATCTCCAACTATAAAGGAAGTAAATCATTGGTGCTTACCGCTAACAATAACTTTAGAATAATGGCTTACGAATTTTAAGAACCGAGTAAGCAGCCAGAATACCAAACATAAGCCATGCTGATAAGTGCAACAAGATTGGAAAGTAAACCAAATAGTTTCATCTGATTTAATGTGTAGCTACTGGTCTTGTAAATGAAAAACAGATCAAGTATCAACCATATCAAGCCAATGCCCAGCATCCCTGCGAAAAGGTATTCTTTAAAGTAGAGCAAAAGTAAACTTACCTCGGCTATTACAATTCCTATAATTAAGAGTTTGGTGTTTTTTATACCCCATATCGTAGCAGTAGTTTTACGACCAGCACTTTTATCAGGCTCTATGTCCATGACCTCCCCAATTAAATGTGATTGCATAGCAAATAAAAAAAGGTAGGCATAAGTTGCAACAGGAAGCGCTTCTACTTGATTGACAAGGATACTAAACGGAGCGATCAGTAGATAGCCAATCTGACAAAGCAATTCAAGAGGTGGGCGTGAGCGCAAACCATTTTTGGGAAGGTTGTACAAGGCATTAATTAACAATAAACCAGCAAAGAGTAAGATCATTTCCGGGCCACCGATCCAGATGAAATATGGCATGCAAATTAGTTGAACAATCAGTATAGCTTTCCACAATTCTTTCAGTTGCGTAGCATTACCTTTTGCACCAAACCAATAATTACCCTTTCGTGGATTGGCAGCATCAGTCTTTTGGTCAACTATATCATTCCATCCATAAACCAGAAAATTAAGGGGAAAAGTAATATAGGCAAAGCCCAGCCAGAAGTTACTGTCTTGCCAAATATCCATTTGACTAGTGGGAAGTACATATAGCCAGATCGTTGCAAACCACAATCCAGGTCGAGAGACTTTTAACCAGAAGAATAATTTATTGAGCATTACTAAATTTAATTAGTGAACGATAAAGGTCGATTGATGTGCAAGATAGACTTTTTGGAGTATTGATGAAAATGGTAGGGTGTGGGCAAAAAAAAGGCACCCTGTCGAAGAGACAAGGTGCCGCAAGTCAGCTATCAGGTTCCAATTACTTTCCGCCTTGGGTGGCAGAACGTATAAGAAGACCTTTATCCTGTTTTTCTGTTTGCTTAATGGAGACGACAACCTTTTCGTCACCATGATTCTTAAGTAAGCGTTCAGGATATTTCTTTGTTAGTTTTTTGAACACATTTAATGTGTGGTCAATGTCCTGTGTTGTGTGATTATAAGTAGGTACCATTCTAATTAGGCACGTTCCTTTTGGCACAACAGGATAGCAGACTAGATAACTAAAAACACCATTATTTCTTAAATCCAGTAGTACTTCAACACCTTCATCAATAGACCCAATAATTCGAATTGGAGTGACCGGGCTTTCCGGTTCACCGATGTTAATCCCCATTTTCTTCAATCCATTTTGGAACCGAATGGTATTGTTCCATAGCTTTATACGTCTACCGGGTTCTTTTCTTAGTACTCTTAAATTATTTTGAGCAGGTAATAATTGACTTAAAGGTATGGTCCGCGAGAAAATTTGAGATCGCGTATTATATCTTAAATAGTCAATAATTGTTTTGTTTCCTGCCACGAATGCTCCGAGGCTTCCTATTGCTTTTGTAAAAGTAGCAACATAGATATCTACCTCATCTTCAACGTCATGTTCTTGTGCTGCTCCTGCTCCGCTGTGTCCGAGTACACCAAAACCGTGACTGTCGTCAACTAAAAGACAGAAATCATATTTTTTCTTCAAGGCTACAATTTCTTTCAAAGGAGCCTGTTCACCGTGCATGCTGTAAACACCATCGATGATTACAAGTATACTTCCAGTTTCTGGATCGTGTCGTTTTAAAGCTCGCTTTATTTGAGTCTCTAAATGTGCGACACTATTATGTTTGAAACAGAATTTACGTCCGTTGTGTAATCTTACTCCATCAATTGAACAAGCATGAATGGCTTGATCATAAATAATGGTGTCATGTCTATCTGTCAATGCATCTACGATAGAGCAGATGCCTGCATAACCGAGGTTTAGTAAATAGGCAGATTCCTGATTTACAAAATCGGCTAGCTCTTCTTCAAACTCGCGATGAAATTTGGTCTCACCAAAGGTAGCGCGAGTGGCATGTGGATAAGCTGAGCCATATTTGAGACTTACCTCAGCTGCTAATTGCTTGCTTTCTTTGTTGTTCATTAATCCCAAATAATCATTTACGCACCATACAACAGTTTCTTTGTTGTCGAAAGTCATACGATTTGAAATCTCTCCATTGAGTTCCATATGGTGTAATAGACCGCGATAATCTTGGTAGCGTTGGATTTCAGAAACCCGTAGTTTTAATTTTTTTGAGAGGTTCATAATTAGTAGTCTTTTGATAGTAATTGGATTCAAAAAAAATATCCTATCTAGCTTTATTTTCTTGAGGCTGACTTGCTAACTCTCGGTATATGAATGGTAGGTATGAGTTGACTCCAAAGTATTAGAGCCTGAGTATTATTCACAGAAAAATAACTGGCAAAGATTCAGGGTATTCCCGAATATGAGCCAGTTAGTAAACCTGTGAGTTTAAATGTAATTCTGTTAACGTTTTCGATAACTCTTACATCTCATTCAGATTAACCGGCGTGTTATTTTTTTAAGCGACTGATTTTGTTATCGATATATATTTTTACTCTCGATGTTGAGAGAATTATGATATCGTCCCGATTGCCTTATAAAGGTACTTGCTTGGATATTTGAAAAATGTAACAAAAAATGCAAATTTAAGACACGATTTATGAAGTTTATTTTTATCTTTAATTATGTAAAGCATTGTAAATCATTAAATTATAATTTTATTACCTATAATTTTCAGACATTTTTATTTTTTTCTCAATTTTTTTTAAGCCTTATATAAATGAAAGAACTCAAAGAAATAGTGTCTCTGATTAATAGGCAAGGAATTAGAAAGCTTGATATTTTGACACCAGCCAATAAAAGTGGTTTGATGTATGAGCTATTTGAAGGTGTTCAAAAAGGTCAATTTAAGACTGACGAGGAAGCTATCTCTAAAATTTATGGAGATGGTCTTGGAAAAGGAGCGTATATAAAACTAAAAAATCGATTAAAGAATCAGTTGGTAAATACGATACTATTTGCTGATGCTATTCCAGGAATAACAAATTATAGTGTCGCTACTACTTCTTGTTATCGAGAGTTTTCCTCATTCAAAGTTTTGTTAGGAAGAGGAGGATATCAATCAGGGTTCTCATTAGGCAAGCGTATTTTGAAACAAACAGTCAAATATGAATTCACTGAGCTTTGTTTAATGATTTCATCTCGTTTGAGGAAATTGTCAGGAAGAATGGGGGACAAAAAGAAGTTTAATTATTATAATGATTTGGTTCATAAATACCAGAAACTACATCATGCGGAATTACTCGCTAGTGAATATGAAGAGAGCATTGTCATCCATTTTGTAAAATCAAGATCTGCTCAAACGGAATTAGCTATAAAAGCAAAAGAGTATTCAACTGAATTGAAGAAGTATACAGATTCAATGGAGTCTCTTGTATTATATACGAGTGCGTTTAATGTGTTTATTTTAACCCATGAAATAGCAGGAGAATATGAAGCTATGCGAAAAGTTTGTGAAGATGCAGTTGTCTATTTTGAAAATAAAAAACCTTTAAAAAGGAATAGTGTTTTCTTTTTTCTTTTTAAATCTTTGGGATTTTATCATAAAGTAAAGGATTTTGAGAATGGAGAAAAAACAATAAAAAGGGCTATCGAATATATCACAAATAAGGCTACCCGAAACTATTTTATTACTATCGAACAATATATTCTACTTTCATTTACTTGTGAAAAATATGAAGTGGCACACGATCAGTATTATGCTGCCGTCACAGATAAGAATTTTGACCTAATGCTAGATAGCCATAAGGAGCATTGGAAAATATATGAAGCCTATCTAGAATTTTTAAAATTATCTGAAGAGCTAGAAGAAAGTGAGCAAAAAACAAACTTCCGACTTGGAAAATTCATTAATGAACTTCCCACTTTTTCAAAAGATAAAATGGGATTCAATGCTGCAATCTTAATTGTACAATTCCTGTTGCTACTCCAAATGAAAAAGAATGAGAGACTGATCGACCGTGCTGAAAGTCTGAGGATTTATGCGTATCGCTATTTGCGAAATCCTGAAACAATGAGAAGCTTTTATTTCGTAAAAATGTTACTCGAAATCATAAACGCAAAATTTCACAAAGAGGCTGTTATAAGGAAATCTAAAAAGTATTATAATAAAATGATAACGATCACTTCCTTAGGTACATCAACTCCAAGCATAACCGAAATAATTGCTTACGAAAACTTATGGGAAATAGTGTTGGGATTATTAGAAACTAAAATACACAGAACTAGAAAAAGGCTACCAACAGAAAAGTGAGCATCAACTTGCGTCGAATGCTCACTTTTTTGAAATTGATTATTGTTCTATTTAACCAGCTACCGTTACCAGTAAATTTAGTATTTTAGAATACAATTCTTCAGGTTGGAATGGCTTTGACAAATAATCATTAATACCTGCAACTGTGCACTTCTCCATCTCCTGATTAGTCGCATTCGCAGTTAAGGCAATGATAGGAACATCACTATCATCTCGTATCTTCCGAGAGGCTTCGATCCCACCCATTACCGGCATCTGTAGATCCATCAATATCAAATCATAACCATGCTCTCTGTATTTTTCAACAGCCACTAAGCCATTCTCCGCGATATCTACAGTGATTTTTTCTGACCAAGTTGTGAGTACTTTTTTCGTTGCTATCTGATTTAGAAAATGGTCCTCAACCAATAGTATTTTAATCGGCATCTCAGGTCGCCCAGATGCAAAATTATTAGCTTTGACGGTATTCAATGGAATGTCAATGACATATTCAAATCCATTATCAGCACTACTTTTAATTTGAATCTTACCGCCCATCACATTGACCAATTTACTTACTATCGCTGCACCTAAATGCTTCTTTTCTGCATCATCATCTTGGTCTTCTGTATAAACCTCTAGAAGCTTTTCAGCATTCTGTAAAGTTTTCAAATCATCTGTCGATATATTGTTGACTGTATCTTTTGCAATGCAAGTGAGCATCGCCCTGTTATCACTCAATTCGCGACTCGTAACCGAAATATTAATGTTACTATCTGAAGTGGTGAAGCCAAAAATAGATTCGAATAGATTATAAAATATTTGAGTTAACTTGTTGTAATCACTTTTTACTTTTGTTGGAATACCTTCAGCCAAATCAAAGCTCAAATTGATATTGGCATTATCTGCTTTTATTTGAACGACTTTTTTAATACTCTGGAAGAAACTTTCGAAATTGATTTCTTCCTCGCTCATTGCAATGTCTCCTGAGGCCAACATAGAAAAGTTAAGCATATTACTCACCATCATTGAAAGGTCATCAACAGAGGTTTTTAAGCCATCAAGATATTCTTTCTGTTGATTAGAAGTCGAACTTTTATCAAGAAGGAAAAGTAAATTTACTATAGATGCAAGTGGTGTTCTAATGTGAAAGCCAATGTCAGATAAGGCAGCCTCCTTTATTTTGGAAGTTTTGTTATTTAGATTTTTTTCAATAATTAATTGCTCGGATATTTTTCGCTCAGTGATGTCTTGAATAGCACCTACTAAAAGGATGCGTTCATCAATCTCTTCATAAAACACTTTTGCTTGAATGTCAACATAATGCAAATTGCGATTGTCTAAAACAATACGATGCTCTAGGCGGTGCAACTGACCATCTTTTGCAGCAACCTCAAAAAATGCTTCAACAGCAGATTTATCTTCGGTATGCACATGGCTCAAATAATCTGAAAGTGTTGGCGTGAAACTATTAGGTTGGAATCCAAAAATTCTGAAAATTTCATCTGTCCAGGTCATCTCGCTGGTAACAATATCCATTTCCCAATTTCCGAAACGGGCCATCTCCTGAGCTTCTACAAATCGCTTTTCACTAATCACTAAATTACGAGCAGTTTCTTCTAGCTTTATTTGTGTTTTAAAACGCTGTAGAGAATATCTAATCGCACGGCCCAATAGTTTACCGTCAAATTGTCCTTTTACCAAGAAATCCTGGGCTCCTGCTTTGATGGCTTGATTACCAATAATCTCATTATTCATTCCAGTCAATAAGATGACCGGCACGTGTGGTGCTTTCTCTAAGAACTTTGATAAAGTTTTAAATCCGCTACTATCTGGAAGAGAAAGATCAAGTAAGGCTAGATCGATTTCTTTGTTTTGGATAATATCGAGTCCTTCGAAGAGTGTTTCTGCGTGTAATAAATCAAACTTAATAGAAGCATCGTCAAGCGTTAGCTCGATTAACTTATGGTCAGCCTTGTTGTCCTCGATAAGAAGGATTCTAGTTTTGTTAAAGGTGCTCATGCGAGAAGTGGGGTTCTGTGTGTTAGCTAAATTTTATTGAAACTTTGTAGGCGATATTGGACAGCTCAAAATTCGCAAAATTAGTTTATCATAGATGGTAATACCGCAGTGGATAACCAAAAATCTTTAATCTTTTGGATAATATCAAAAAAGCGATCAAAGTCTACGGGTTTGTTGATGAAACCATTGACATGTAAATTGTATGTTTTCAAAATGTCCTGTTCTGCATTAGAGGTCGTAAGCACAATCACTGGGATTCGCTTGAGTTGACCATCAGATTTAATCTCTTCTAATACTTCTCTACCATCTTTTTTGGGCAGATTTAAATCCAATAGAATTAAGTCAGGTGTTTCAGCAGAGGTGTATTTTTCAATTTTTGTCAAATACTTAATTGCTTCAACTCCATCCATCACAGATATTAGATTCACATTGATCTGGCATTCATTAAAGGCTTCTTCTGTAAGACGAATATCTCCAGGATTATCTTCAATCAATAATATATTTACCGGTCTGGTTCTATTTCTCATTAAAGCGTCTTTTTTAATTACAGTTTCAAAATAAGTATAAATCATCTTGGAGAGCCAGGAAAGAAGTTTTATTTTAACTTCCTGTTTAATTTACGAGTCTACTATCTAAAAGGTTGCGCGAATTTATGGGCCTTAACATATGAAAATTGAAGGCTTTTTGTTCAATTTAAATGCAAGAATTAGGCCTTTTTTGATCTACCTATAAGTTTTATTAAATATAAGAAAGTATTTCTTAATACGATGAATGAATTAACCAATTAGTGAATATAGTATTTGCTTTTGGGAAATACTATAGCTAAATAAGATCGTTTTTGCTGAAATTTGCTGTAAAATGAACTGTTTTTATCTGATAAGTACCTGTAATTCAGTGTTTAAGGTTGTTTTTTGAGTCCCATGTCAATATATAGTTAGAGAGTCAAAAACCGGAAAGGCTAATATTAAAATTAAACGGTGACATTACTTAATCTCTCAAAGGCTACTCTTATTCAATCAATATTCGTTATTTCGCAACAGATTTGTGTAAAACTGCTATTTTTCAATACGGTGGCTCTTTTAGCACACTTTACTGTTCATTTGCTATCAAACAAACTATGACTCAATCATTTGATATTCTATTAGAGAAGTTTAAAACTTATCTCGCTGCCAACCCATTTGAAAAAGAACCTATAGGACTTTATCAACCGGTTGATTATATTCTTAACCTAGGTGGAAAGCGTATTCGTCCGGTACTATTGCTGATGGCTGCAAACCTCTTTACGGATGATGTTGAGAAATCTTTACCTGCGGCTTACGCAATTGAGATATTTCACTGTTTCAGTTTGGTGCATGATGATATTATGGATGCTGCTCCTTTGAGAAGAGGAAAGCCGTCAGTCCATGTGAAATATAGCAGCAACTCGGGAATCTTATCGGGTGATGTGATGCTCATTCACGCTTATGGCTATTTGTTAAAGTCAACCTTACATCTGAGTGATCCACGACCTGTTCTGAATATCTTTAACCGAGTGGCTATCGAAGTCTGTGAAGGCCAGCAAATGGATATGGACTTCGAAACGAGAGATGATGTAACGATACCGGAATATCTCAAAATGATTGAACTAAAAACTTCAGTACTCATAGGAGGAGCTTTGCAAGTAGGTGCACTTATAAGTGGCGCAGCTGAAGCAGAGGCTAAATTGTTGGCTGACTTCGGGAAAAACATAGGATTAGCTTTTCAACTCCAAGATGATATCCTCGATACCTTCGGAGATAGTGCCTCTTTCGGAAAAAAGATTGGAGGAGACATCGCGCAAAACAAAAAGACTTTTTTATATCTAAAAGCACGAGAGAAAGCGGATGCAGTTACTTTAGCTGCTCTGGATCGGCTATATGCAACTGATGCTAAGATTGATGAATCCGAAAAAATAAAAACAGTTACTGATATCTTCGCAAGATTAAACATCGAAGAAGATACTGAGTTACTAAAAGAAAACTATCTCGAAAAGGCATTCCAAGCTCTAAATGAACTCAATGTTTCTGATGATCGAAAAGATCACCTTATCACTCTATCCAATAAGTTAATGGGCCGAACAGTTTAAAGCAAAGGCAATAGATTAAATGCGCATTGGTTAAATCCTCAGGGCAGAAGACTGAAAGTCTTTCCATCCAATCGTATAGGGCATTGCTCTATACGATTGGATGCTACAATTTTATTTGAATCAACATCCCCTCAGCATCAGCCTTCTTAACCGCATCATTCAAGTCTTTCAACAGCTGAACGCTATCCGCTGGGATATGATTCATCTTAATAATGTACTTCGACCGAATCGAAATCGCATTATCTCCAATCTGGTTAACCGACAACTCATACGATCCAGCGTCATTAGTCACCTTAATATCTAAGTTCTCTTTATTTGCTAATTGAACAGGCTCTTTAAACTCAACATAATAATTATAAGCATCAATACTAGTATTCATCGGATAATAATCCAAAACGCGGCCTTCCACTTTGACAGGCTGAGTTTTATGCAAAAACCAATTTCCAATATCTAGCTTAAAAACACTTTCATCAAGTTTGGTTACCTTATTTTCTAGTTCGTATTCATATTCCAGTTGATACTTAAATGGAGGGGTGCTATTCATCTCACCGCTAGTAATACTTTTTAATTTTGCTCCTGGAATTCGATCGTCCAGAATGCTTTCAAATATCTTTTCAAGACCACCATCTTCCTTGGCATTATTATAGAAATGACGACTTTGGGTAGATATGGCTCCGTCCATGGTCTCCGTCACGCTATGCATGATGCCTTTAGTCTCCAAATCAACAGTAGCTCTGATTTTTCTTAAACGTTTATTTTGCTTGTAGTTACTAAATGGAATTTTAAAATATCGAAGCGAATCCTTTTTTCCCATATCCATCGCATACAAGGTAGAACCTTCCAGTTGAGTCGGTATCTCATTAACTTCGTAATAAGTTGACTTAGATTTTAATGGAAATATTTGAAGCTCCTTTTGATCATTCTCAATCAAAAATAAATAATTCGTAATCTGATAAGCAGAAGGAAAATCCACATGGAAGTCACGATGATATCTATTACGACCAATCGCCAGACTGTAATTAAGATCAAGTCGTTCCATCAGATTCTTATAAATTTGATAGATGATGCTTGGATTAGCTTTTTTTTCCTCCAGAAAATATTCTATACCATTACTTTGTTCTTCTTCCGGGATAGCCATAATTCTCATCTCTTTGTTAATGTAATTATGAACAACAACAGCCTGTTGGTATTTACTCGAAGCAGATTTGTCTCCAAGTATTTTTTCATAAATGGCATTCAGTTTTTTGTTACTCCTTATACGGATATCGGAGTGATCTTTGTCAATTTCTTTGACAAGCCCAGCCCATTGAGTTTGTTTTTTGCGTCCAGTCTTCGGAACCGAAATGTCATAGATGCAGTAGGGGATAGTGTTGTAAGGAATTGACCACCGTTGATCAAATAAACCGGGTAAGTTTTTTGCGGTCCAAATACAACGGAACTCATTTAAAGTATTGTCAACAATAGGTTTTGGCATGTCGTTATAGCGAGCTGCTGTAAATGGTAAACCATTGTGGATCTTTAGCGTATACTTTGCCCGGAGGACAGGAAGGTAGCTGTGCAAAGTTACGGATCCTCCATTGTAATAAACGTAGCCTTCATAGATGCAAATCATCTCAATCTCATCCCCAACTTCTACTCCAGGAACTTTGAATAAAAAATATTCATCTTTTTCGAAGATATCTTCATCGTTTACTATGTCGATTGCTTTAATGTCTTTTGCCTCCAAGTCAACAACTGTCCCATCTTGCTTGATTGTCCTTGCATCTAGAACAGAGATCCTCATGTATCGTTGTTTTGGCATCACAATACGGGCATATTTTTCTAATCCTAGCTCCGTTTGGATTTTGATTCGACGTTTAATTATTTTTCGTGACAGATCATACTTAGATTGCAATTCTTCATGCTCATAAATCATCACAGCATCTTGCTCTTTAAACGATTCGGGAATCACCTCTGTTGGCTGTGGGGCTTTTTCCCACTTATAATCTTTTTGTGCGCTTAGAAAAGAACGATTACTTACAAACAATAGGATGAACAAAAAGCTAAACTTGATTGGGTAGTTTTTAAGTCTTAGTATCATAGATAATTGTTTTTTGTAAAGTCTCTTTAATAAGATGATTGATTTTATTGTAGGACTTGAGAAGGGCATCTTTAATGAGGATGTGTTCATTGTAATAATGGTAATTAATTTTTATTTGAGAAGGACTTTCTTGACTCACTTTGAATTGAAACTTCATTCCACACTCTTCAAAATTAACGGGACTAAATTGCTTTAAATGAATGTCTTCTTCGAGATCAATAATTATATTGTAATGGTTATTGATAGCTTGGTAAGTTATTAAGTAGTCATCATCTTCAAGCTCTCTTTCTGACAAACTAGGCTTAGGTAAGAAATTTAAGGAGAGATATGTTTTTTGTTTTAAAGCTGTGAAATTTTTAGAAGATCTTACATGACCACTGAGGGAGGAAGTCAACATACTTGTTTCTAAATCGATAGACTCTACATCAATATTTTTAGCCCAACTTTCTAGGTAATTGGTGAGTATTTCATTCGTTTTTCCTAGAGTGCTGTAGTTTTGAATGTAGACAAAATCGATTTGACTGAAGCCATTTAGCTGAAAGTCGAAATCTCCTTCAAGCCCATTTTTGTTTTGTGTAAAGTGAAAATTATAATTTGCCAGATTGTTTTCAGGGAGAACATGTTTTACTTTGTGAAGAAGACCTTCTTTCTCGTCAATGATAAAAATATTGCGATCTTGAATGTGGCGACTGGGGTATCCATAAATACCATGACTTTCTGTTGCGTCAAGATACTTCCATTCGCCATTTAATTTGATCACACAGATCGCGTGATTGGCAGAGGCCAAACAGGGGAAATCTAAATCCCATCTATGTGAAACAGTTGAAGAAATAGCCATATAGGCTTCATAGCCAAAATGTTTTAATGATTGACATAGTAAGTTGCCCATGTCTTTGCAGTCGCCTTGCTTATATTCAAAAACTTGATTGAGATCTCTTGGTTGTACCGCCCCAATACCACTCTCAAATGAAATGTAATTAATTTTACTTTGCACAAGCTGAAAGATGGCCTTTATTTTTTCATCGTCATCACTCAGGCCTTTGGTAGCAACTTCCATAGCTGCTATGGTTTTACTATTTATCTTGGAGTGTGGTTCTACTAGCTCGCGGTACCAATCATTAAAATGATCAAAGGGGGATGTTTCTTTTGGGTGTACCATTAACCGGATTCGAATAGTTTCCGATTCTTTCTCTAAGGTTCTTATTTTTCTGTTTGAAGAAAACTGATATAGCTTCTGTTGTCCCTGTTCCGCTTCTTTGATCTCAATTTGTCCCTCTGCTCTTTCGTCTAACTTGTATTGTAAATTATGACTTTGTGGAACGGCTATGTTGTAATTAAAGGTATCTACCAGTCCTTCATCTTTAAAAGACACAGAAGCCAGGAACATCAGGTCTTTAGTCACCATCTGGTAGCTAACCTCAAAGGGGAAAGGCTTCTCTTGTTTGTCTAAAGCAAAAGATTGCTTTCTCATGCCACTATAAAAGGATTGCGTATTTACTGAACTGGAGTTAATGTTCTTTTTGGAAAGTGTTTTCCATTTACCTTTAGCACTCTTATAGCGTATGCTAAGTCCTTTGATCTCATCTAGCTCACCATAGTATATATTAATCGTCTCTTGTTGGTTGGCAGGGTAGACACCTTTATATTGTATCCGTTGGTTAAAACTATTACTAGTGGGATTGGCTTCTATTTGATAAGACTTTTTGGAATATTGAATGTTTTGGCTGGAAAGGCCATTAAAAAATAAAAGAGAAAGGGCGATAAAGGATAGGATTCTCACGTAATTAATTTGTTTTATTCAGACAAATCTAACAAATCGAAGCACTAATTCAAAAGGGGGGGAGAGTGAATGCTCGTTTTGATTAAAATTCACATTCGAATTCCAATCAATATTAGCTGAGTTATTAATCAGTAGGAGGCTATTCGCCTGAAGAGGGGGGGAAAGCCTTATTTCCATTGTTTAGGACTTTTGCTTAATGCTCACATAAAAAAAAGGAGCAACCATCGAAATGGCTACCCCTCACACTATGAAACACTATATTTTAAATAAAAAGTTATTTTCAATACTAAATATATAGCAGACGCTATATTGAGCTAAAATTATACAATTATTTTAATTCAAACAAATATTCTTAATAAAATTATGTGTTTGTAGCTTTAATTAAGCGACTTGTGACACGTAAGTTACACATAAAATTATCTATTGCTTGAGGAATCGCCCCCTAAAGGAACATTTTGACATTATACCAGCCTTTCTCAATGATTGCCTCGTTTTTTTTATAAAACTTAATCGCAGGTTCATTCCAATCAAGTACCTGCCATTTTATAATTCGGCAATCCCTTTTATGGGCTTCCTTCTTATAAGCATCAAATAGTAATTGACCAATTCCTTGATTTCGGTGAGATTGTGCGACCACAAAATCCTCCAGATACAGCATCTTTCCCTTCCAGGTAGAGTAAGTCATGTAGTATATAGCTAGGCCAACTACCTTTTCTTCACTTTCTGCAACAAATGCTTCAAAGATCCCTTCTGAAAAATCTTTATTATAATCAGCCAGACTGGCTGTTACGGCTTCAGGCTCCTTTTCATAAATGGCCAATTCTTTTACTAATTGGTAAATAGCAGGAACATCCGCTTGCACACCTTCTCTTATTGATATTTTCATCTTTTGTTTCAAATTTTGATGGTTTTCCGTCAATCGCTTCGAAATAATATAAAAGCTCAAAGATAAATGCTTGACTAGGAGATGCAAATTCTTTTTTAACTCGAATATTAATTTATTGTGATGTATGGATTTTAAAACTATGATTATCAGTATTTTATACATCAAATAGTAGCGTCAAATTAGAATACTTTAAACCTTTGAAATGTTCCTTTTTTAGTAACCAGAGAAAAAATGAACTAGAATCCTCAATTATTTTGATTTTGCCTTTTGTTTTAAGGTAAATTAGGCGTATCTTTGCAAACGCTTTGAGAACCTGCTGGGTGATTCGTCGTTTTCGACCACTTAATAAGTTCATAATCAGCAAATTAGGATGCTTTAAAGTATCCAATATTTTTAAATTTAATTATTTGATTTCGGTTCAATAAAAATAATCTATCGTATGCCGACTATTAATCAACTTGTAAATAAAGGCCGAAAAAAGATCATCGTAGCTAGTAAGACACGTGCGTTGGACTCTTGTCCACAGAAAAGAGGAGTTTGTACTCGTGTTTACACTACCACACCTAAGAAGCCTAACTCAGCATTGCGTAAGGTAGCTAAAGTGCGTTTGACTAATGGTCAAGAAGTTATTTGCTACATCCCTGGTGAAGGCCACAACCTGCAGGAACACTCAATCGTACTGATTCGTGGCGGTAGAGTAAAAGATTTACCTGGTGTTCGTTACACCATCGTTCGTGGAGCACTTGATACAGCTGGTGTAACCGATCGACTACAAAGTCGTTCAAAGTACGGTACTAAACGACCTAAGAAATAATTAAGATCATTTTAACCTTGTAAATACAAGGATTTTAAATGGCCTATACATATAAATAACTGTTTATCAATTTAGAATAAGCAACTAAGCTAATCTGATATGCGTAAAAGAAAACCTAAAGAAAGAATCGTTAAGCCTGACCCACGTTATGGCGACACACTGGTAACGCAGTTCGTTAACAATCTTATGCTCAAAGGCAAAAAGGACATCGCGTTCCGTTTGTTTTACGATGCAATGGATATTGTTAAGGAACGTACCAACGAAAACGAACACGAATTGTGGAAGAAAGGATTGAATAACGTCATCCCTCAGGTAGAAGTTAGATCAAAAAGAATTGGTGGTGCTACTTTCCAAATTCCAACAGAAATCCGCGCAAAGCGTAAGATCTCTATCGGAATGAAATGGATGATTCGATTCTCAAGAGCTCGTAATGGTAAAGGCTTCGCTGAGAAACTAGCATCTGAAATCATGGCTGCTGCCAAAAATGAAGGAGCTGCTGTTAAGAGAAAAGAAGATACGCACAAGATGGCCGAATCAAACCGTGCCTTCGCTCACTTTAGAGTATAATACGTTCTGGTTTTTATATTATTTCACAGTTAGCAATTATTCAAATTTAAGTCATGGCAAAAGATTTAAAATTCACAAGAAACATCGGGATCGCGGCTCACATTGATGCAGGTAAAACTACAACAACTGAACGTGTCCTATACTATACAGGTATTAGCCACAAGATTGGTGAAGTACACGATGGTGCAGCTACGATGGATTGGATGGAGCAGGAGCAGGAGCGTGGTATCACGATCACATCTGCTGCAACTAAGACTGAATGGAGCTGGTTAGATCAAAAATTCTCTGTAAACATTATTGATACACCTGGTCACGTTGATTTTACCGTAGAGGTAGAACGTTCTCTTCGTGTTCTAGATGGTACAGTCGCTTTGTTCTGTGCAGTATCTGGTGTTGAGCCTCAATCTGAAACTGTTTGGAGACAGGCTGACCGTTACAAAGTACCTCGTATCGGTTTCGTAAATAAAATGGATCGTACTGGTGCTGATTTCTTACACGTTGTTAACGATGTTAGAGAAAAATTAGGTGCTAACGCTATTCCTCTTCAGATTCCAATAGGTGCTGAAGAAACTTTCGTAGGTGTTGTTGACCTTTTGACTGGTAAAGCCATGATTTGGGATGACGATACACAAGGAATGACTTTCAAAGAAGTTCCTGTACCGGAAGACTTAGTTGAACTTGTAGCTCAATATCGTGGAGAATTGGTAGAAGCTGTAGCTGAGTACGATGATGCTTTGTTGGAAAAATTCTTTGAAGATCCGGACTCAATTTCTATTGAAGAAATGCGTGTTGCTATTCGTGCAGCCGTTATTGATATGAAAATTGTTCCAATGATGTGTGGTTCTGCCTTTAAAAATAAAGGAGTTCAGGCGCTTTTGGACGCAGTTTGTGCTTTCCTTCCATCTCCGATGGATGTAGAAGCAATTGAAGGTATTAATCCAAAAACGGATGAACCTGAATTAAGAAAGCCTGATGTAAACGAGCCTTTTGCTGCTCTTGCATTCAAGATTGCAACTGACCCTTTCGTTGGTCGTTTAGCCTTCTTCCGTGTTTATTCTGGAGCATTAGATGCGGGTTCATATGTATTGAACACACGCTCTGATAATAAAGAACGAATTTCTCGTATCTACCAGATGCACGCAAATAAGCAAAACCCAATTCAAAGAGTAGAAGCTGGTGATATCGCTGCAGGTGTTGGTTTCAAAGACATCAGAACTGGTGATACACTTTGTGCACTTGATAGCCCTATAGTTTTGGAAAGTATGACTTTCCCTGATCCTGTAATCGGTGTTGCAATTGAGCCTAAAACTCAAGCAGATGTTGATAAACTAGGTATGGCTCTAGCTAAACTAGCTGAAGAAGATCCTACTTTCAAAGTAGCATATGATGAAGATACTAATCAAACAGTAATTAGCGGTATGGGTGAACTTCACCTTGAGATTATCGTTGATCGTTTGAAGCGTGAATTCGGAGTTGAGTGTAATCAAGGAGCTCCTCAAGTAAATTATAAAGAGGCTTTGACTAACACTGTTGATCACCGTGAACGCTTGAAAAAGCAATCAGGTGGATCTGGTTTATTCGCAGACATGCAATTCGAACTCGGCCCTGCTGACGAAGAATTCTTGGAAAGCGAAGATTTCAAAAATGGTAAAGTACGCCTTCAATTTGAAAACAAAATTACCGGTGGTTCTATCCCTAAGGAATTCTTCCCATCTATCATTAAAGGTTTTAACTCGATGATGGATAATGGAATCCTTGCAGGTTATAACATCGATAGTATGAAGGTGAAAATTTACGATGGTAGTACTCACGCAGTCGATTCGAAGCCAATCGCTTTCGAACTTTGCGCAAAGGAAGGTTTTAAATCAGCAGCTGCTAAAGCAAAACCTGTACTACTTGAACCAATCATGAAGTTGGAGGTTGTAACTCCAGATGACTACGTTGGTTCTGTAATTGGTGATTTGAACAAACGTCGGGGAATGCCTACAGGCCAAGATAGTCGAACTGGTGGAGCGATAGCTGTACAAGCAACTGTACCACTTTCTGAAATGTTTGGATATGTAACTTCGCTACGTACTATTACTTCAGGACGTGCAAGTTCTACAATGGAATTTTCACACTTTGCACCAGCACCAAAAGGTATCGCTGACGATATTATCGAAAAAGCGAAAGGTGGTGTTAAAGCATAATTAAGAACTATTTAGGTGGCGACATAAAGTCGCCACCACATTTTATAAATTAATATTAGGCATGAATCAAAAAATTAGAATCAAGCTACGATCTTACGATCACAACTTAGTTGATAAGTCAACAGAAAAGATTGTAAGAACTGTCAAAAACAGCGGTGCTGTAGTGACAGGGCCGATTCCGCTGCCCACTAAAAGAAAGATTTTTACAGTCTTGCGTTCTCCGCACGTCAATAAAAAATCTCGGGAGCAGTTTCAGTTGCGTACACACAAAAGATTGATCGAAATCTATACGCCAACACAAAAGACAGTCGATGCACTGTCTAAATTGGAACTTCCAAGTGGGGTAGACATCCAGGTCAAGCTTACTTAAGAGAGATTTTCTTCCTTAAGATTAAAATTATAGAGTGAGTTGAGGTATAATCTCAAAGTAAAAGCGTATTTTTGCAGGCTTTTACTCTGAAACTTAACTCATTATCAAAAAAAAATAGTGTAAAAGCGGCTGTTATTCCACGATGGAATAGCACGGGCTTGTACACTTAATAAATTTATTATCGTGAACGGATTAATCGGTAAAAAAATTGGTATGACCAGCGTCTTTGATGATGCTGGTAACAACATAGCTTGTACGGTTATCGAAGCTGGACCTTGTGTAATTACACAAGTTAAAACTTCAGATAGTAATGATGGTTATGACGCTGTTCAACTTGGATACGGCGAAGCGAAAGAAAAAAGAACTTCTAACGCATTGCTTAGTCACTTTGCAAACGCAAAAACTACCCCTAAACGAAAAGTAGTTGAATTCCGTGATTTCGATTTCGCGGCACTTACTGCAGAAGGGGAGAAGGCTTTAGGTAGCGTAATCGAAGTAAACGAAGTTTTTGCTGAAGGGGATGTGGTTTCTGTAATCGGAACTTCGAAAGGTAAAGGTTTCCAAGGTGTTGTAAAAAGACACGGATTTAAAGGTGTAAACGATGCAACACACGGTCAGCACAACAGACAGCGTGCTCCGGGATCTATCGGTGCAGCATCTTATCCTGCAAAAGTATTCAAGGGAATGAGAATGGCAGGAAGAATGGGTGGTGACCGAGTTAAAATGCAAGGTCTTGAAGTAATTAGAATATTTCCAGAAAAAAATCTACTCCTGGTGAAAGGGGCTATCCCGGGTCACAAAGGTGGTTTCATAATCATTGAAAAGTAAATCAGCAATGAAACTAGATATATTAAATATAGAAGGTAAGCAGACAGGTAAACAATCAGATTTACCAGATGATATCTTTGGTATTGAACCAAACGAGCATTGCGTTTATCTCGCGATAAAGCAATACAATGCTCACCAAAGACAAGGTACTCACAAAGCTAAAGAGCGTGGTGAAGTAAAAGGTTCAACCAAGAAAATCAAACGTCAAAAAGGTACTGGTACTGCACGTGCCGGTGATATCAAAAGTGGTACTCGTAGAGGTGGTGGACGAATCTTCGGACCTCGACCAAGAACTTACACGGTACGTTTGAACAAAAAGGTGAAGCGACTAGCTCGTAAATCAGCTCTTTCTGCTAAAGCTACTGCGGGTAAAATCATGGTAGTAGAAGATTTCACTTTCGATTCACCTAAAACAGCTGAATTCAGAAGTGTACTGAGTAATCTTGAATTGCAAAATGTAAAAACAGTTTTCGTAACTGGTGACCATGACACAGTTCTTTACAACTCAAGTCGTAATATTCCAAACGCAAGCGTAACACGTGCGCAGGACTTGAATACTTATGATATCATGCGAGCAGGTAAACTGGTTCTTTCAGCCAGCGCTATTGATAAAATTAAAGAAACATTTGGTAAAAAGTAATCTGACTAAACCTTGACGGTTGATCAGCTTACGCCAAAAAAGTATAATAAAATGGCAAAGACAATTCTTATCAAACCTTTGATTACCGAAAAAGCAGACGGACTTTCTGATAAGATCGGACAGTACAGCTTTATTGTTAATAAAAGAGCCAACAAACTGGAAATCAAAAAGGAAATTGAACAGATGTACAGCGTTAGCGTTTCTTCTGTTAACACCATGATTATGCCAGGTAAATCTAAAAGTAGAAATACTAAGTCCGGACTAGTTAAAGGACGAGTTTCTTCTTTCAAGAAAGCAATCGTTACTTTGGCCGATGGAGAGCTAATCGACTTCTTCGGAGATATTTAATAAACTAATTTTAATTAGAAGTGGTTTATTAAAGGCTTCTAATTCGAAAATATAAATGGATATATAATGCCAGTTAAAAAGTTTAATCCAATAACGCCAGGTACTAGATTTAGAGTAGGTAATACTTACTCTGAAGTTACTACCAACAAGCCAGAGAAAAGTTTGACAACTTCTCTGAAAAGAACAGGTGGTCGTAACCATGATGGTAAAATGACTATGCGTAACCGTGGTGGTGGGCACAAAAAGCGTTACCGTGTTATCGACTTCAAAAGAAGCAAGCATGGTATCCCTGGTACAGTAAAGAGTATCGAGTATGACCCAAACCGTACTGCATACATCGCTCTGATTGTTTATAAAGATGGTGAAAAGCGCTACATGCTAGCTCCAGATGGTTTGAAAGTTGGTACTGAGGTACTATCCGGACCAGGTGCTGCTCCTGATGTAGGAAATGCTTTATTACTAAGTGAAATTCCTTTAGGTGCGTCAATCCACGCTATCGAAATGGAACCAGGTAAAGGTGCTGCTCTTGCAAGATCTGCTGGTACATACGGACAATTAATGTCTCGTGAAGGAAAATATGCAATCGTTAAATTACCTTCTGGTGAGGTTCGTAGAATCTTACTAACTTGTAAAGCAACGATCGGTTTAACTTCTAACCCAGACCACGGCCTTCAAGTACTTGGTAAAGCAGGTAGGAAGCGTTGGTTAGGTAAGCGTCCTAGAGTAAGAGGGGTAGCAATGAACCCTGTCGATCACCCAATGGGTGGTGGTGAAGGTAAAGCTTCAGGTGGTCACCCTCGTTCAAGAACGGGTATCATGGCAAAAGGACAGAAAACACGTAACACTAAGAAGTACTCAACTAAATTGATTATTTCTAAGCGTAAGACTAAGAATAAGAAATAATATTTGCCACAGGTAAATTAATTTATAACAGGTATCTGTTTTAAAAAAATTAAAAGTCAAAACTAATGGCTAGATCAATTAAAAAAGGACCGTACATCTTTCATAAGCTTATCGCTAAAGTCGAAAAGGCAAAAGAAAGCAAAAAGAAAACGGTGATCAAAACATGGTCTCGATCTTCAATGATCATTCCAGACATGGTAAACGAAACAATTGCAGTTCACAACGGAAAAACTTTCGTTCCTGTGTTTGTTACTGAAAACATGGTAGGTCACAAGCTTGGTGAATTTGCACCAACTAGAAGTTTCCGTGGTCACGCTGGTAACAGAAAGTAATTCAAGAAATTTATCAGGCTTGGGCCTGGTTGAAAATAAAATTCAATTTTGATATTACCTCTGGGTAATTCATAATGGCAAAATTTCATAATAATGGAAGCAGTAGCTAAACTTAATAATTGTCCAATGTCAGCTCGCAAGATGAGACTTGTAGTTGACCTTGTAAGAGGCCGTAACGTTGAAGAGGCACTTAACATTCTTCGATATACTAAAAAGGAAGCCTCAGTATGGTTAGAGAAACTAGTCTTGTCAGCAGTGGCAAACTGGGAGCAAAAAGGTAATAATGCTGTAAGTGCAGATGACTATGATTTGTTCATCAAACTTGCATTCTCTAACGATGGTCGGCAGCTAAAACGTTTTCGCCCAGCACCACATGGTCGTGCTCACCGGATTCGTAAACGCTCCAATCACGTGACAATCGTTGTTGAAAATAGAACACCACTTGCAAGCGATAGTGAAGGTGCATACGCAGAAGAGGCAGTGGAAGAAAACGCAGAAGATTAATTAATCAATTTAATAGCCAAAAAAATGGGTCAAAAGACAAATCCAATTGGTAATCGATTAGGAATTATTAAAGGCTGGGAATCTAACTGGTTCGGTGGTAAAGACTTTGGTGCCAAAGTAGTAGAAGACGAGAAAATCAGAAAGTATCTCAAAGCTAGAATTCGCCGAGGTGGTATAGCTCGTATCGTAATCGAGCGTACGCTCAAAAGAATTACGGTAACTATTCACACCTCACGTCCTGGTATTATTATCGGTAAAGGTGGTTCTGAAGTAGATCGTATCCGTGAAGAGCTCAAGAAGCTTACTGGTAAGGATATTCAGATCAATATCTTTGAAATCCGCAAGCCTGAGTTAAGTGCCGCTCTTGTTGGTGAATCAGTTGCTAAGCAAATTGAAGCACGGATCAACTATCGTCGAGCTATCAAAATGTCAATCCAGTCTACTATGCGTACCGGTGCTGAAGGTATCAAAGTTCGTATCTCTGGTCGATTAAATGGTGCAGAAATGGCGCGTTCAGAAGAATATAAAGATGGTCGGACACCTTTGCACACTTTCCGTGCAGACATCGACTATGCTTTGACAGAAGCTCAAACCGTTTACGGTAAGATTGGAATTAAAGTATGGATTTGTAAAGGAGAGATACTAGGTAAGCCAGACTTATCACCTAACGCAGGAGCTGAAAAGCAATCTGGAGGACAAGGTGGAAGAGGAAAAGGAAGAGGTGGAAGACAAGGTGGACGAAATCAAGATAGAAATTCACGAAGACGCTAGTAAAATAGAGAGAAAATACGTACCTTTGCGCAGCTTTTTCCAATGCGCACAGGCATAATTAGTAAACATTTAGCTTTTTTGCTTTAAAATAACGAGTAATGTTACAGCCAAAAAGAACGAAATATCGCAAACAACAAAAAGGTAGAGTCAAAGGCTTGGCTCACCGGGGAAGTACTATCTCTTTCGGAACATTTGCTCTGAAAACTTTAGATACTTGCTTTATTACTAACCGTCAAATTGAGGCGGCTCGTATTGCGATGACAAGACGTATGAAAAGAGAGGGTAACGTTTGGATCAGAATTTTTCCAGACAAACCAATTACCAAGAAACCTGCTGAAGTACGGATGGGTAAAGGTAAAGGGGGCTTGGACCATTACGTAGCAGTTGTAAAGCCCGGTCGAATCATGTTCGAAATTGATGGTGTCGACTCAGAAACAGCAAATGCTGCATTGAAACTGGCTGCTCAGAAACTACCAGTTCAAACCAAAATTGTAGTTCGTAGAGACTACGTAGGAAAATAATTTTATCTGTAACTTTTAAGTGTCCTTATAATGGCAACAAAGAAATATCTTGAACTTCAGGAATTCGACGACTCTACTCTAACAGAGGAATTGAAGGAAACCCAGGTGCAGTATCAAAAACTTAAATTTGATCACGCAATCAAGGGTCTTGACAATCCACTCATTCTAAAAGATGTTAGAAGAGATATCGCTCGATTACAAACTGAGGTTCGTAAAAGAGAGGTAGCTAAAATGAGTGAAGCTGATCTTAATAAAAGAACTAAAATACGTCGTCGTAGAAGACGTAAGTAAGTAATAAAGCGATATATAATAATTATGGAAGAAAGAGCTTTAAGAAAACAAAGAGTAGGTGTGGTCACCAGCAATAGCATGAATAAGTCTATTACTCTAGTCGTAGAACGTAAACTACGTCACCCTATTTATGGTAAATTCGTTAAGAAAACGAAGAAATTCATGGCACACGACGAAAAAAACGTGTGTAACGTGGGCGATACCGTCCGTATCATGGAATGTCGACCTTTAAGCAAAAGCAAGCGCTGGCGCTTAATCGAAGTCCTTGAGAAAGCGAAATAAATTTTTGAAAAAAAAATGGTGGATCTTCTACAACTGATCATTCACTAGTTATTTATAAATCAATAGTCATGATACAGCAAGAATCCAGACTTAAGGTAGCTGACAACTCAGGAGCAAAAGAGGTTTTATGTATTCGCGTTTTAGGCGGATCTAAAAGACGCTATGCTTCTATCGGAGATACAATTGTGGTCACCGTGAAGCATGCTTCACCAGGTGGTGTCAAAAAAGGAACTGTTTCCAAAGCTGTAGTTGTTCGCACAAAAAAGGAAATACGTAGGAAGGATGGTTCATATATCCGATTCGATGATAATGCAGTAGTATTACTTACTGAATCTGATGAACCAAGAGGAACACGTATTTTTGGCCCTGTAGCTCGTGAACTACGAGACAAGGACTATATGAGAATTATTTCATTGGCGCCGGAAGTACTTTAATACTTCTGAACCTAAAATTGCAATCATAAAGAAATGGCACGTAAAGTTAAATCTAACAGATTCGCTCCCAAGATGAAAATCAAAAAAGGAGATCGAGTAGTCGTTATCGCTGGTGACTCTAAAGGAAAAGAAGGCGAAGTGCTTGAGATTTTTCCTCTAAAGAATAAAGCAATTGTTGAGGAAGTCAATGTTGTGAAAAAGCACAAAAAACCTACCCAGGACAGCCCGGGAGGAATTATAGATATGGCGGCTCCTATCAACATCTCTAACTTAATGCTTATAGATCCTAAAACAGGAACTCCTACAAGAGTGGGCAGAAAAGTTGTAGATGGAAATATCGAACGTTTTTCAAAGAAATCTGGTGAAATTATTAAGTAATGAGCTATACACCGCGACTTAAAACAAAATATCGAGAAGAAATTGCTGCTAAATTAATGGAGCAATATAACTACAAATCTGTTATGCAGATCCCTAAGCTAGAGAAAATCTGCTTAAACCAGGGAGTAGGTCTCGCTTCTGCTGATAAAAAATTGGCAGACAACGCATTACAGGAAATGACACTTATTGCAGGTCAAAAAGCTGTGCCTACTAAAGCTAGAAAGTCCATCTCGAACTTTAAGCTTAGAGATGGTATGGTGATCGGTTCTCGTGTTACTCTACGTAATGACCAAATGTATGAATTCCTTGATCGTTTGATCTCGGTAGCACTACCTCGTGTACGTGACTTCCGTGGTGTTAATGACAAGAGTTTTGACGGACGTGGTAATTACACCATGGGCGTTACTGAGCAAATCATCTTCCCAGAAATTGATCTGGATAAGATTAGCAAAGTTACTGGTATGGATATCACTTTCGTGACATCTGCCAAAACAGATGCTGAAGCTCTTTCTCTTTTGAAATTTATGGGTTTGCCATTCAAAAATCAGGAAAAACCACAATAATATATCATGGCTAGAAAATCTCTAATCGCACGCGAAAATAAAAGACGTAAATTGGTTGCTAAATATGCTGATCTACGTGCTCAACTTAAAAAAGATGGTCGTTGGGATGAATTGGACAAGTTACCAAAAAACTCCAGCGCTGTTAGACTACATAATCGTTGTCAATTAACAGGCCGACCAAAAGGATACATGCGTGACTTCGGTATTTGTCGTGTTGTATTCCGCGAAATGGCACTTAATGGGAAAATTCCTGGTATAACTAAAGCTAGTTGGTAATTATCGCTTTCAATAAGCGCGCTAATTCTAAAAGATAATAAAATGGCAGTTACAGATCCAATAGCAGATTATTTGACTCGTATCCGAAACGCTCAACAAGTTGGGCACCGGGTAGTCGAAATTCCTGCTTCAAAAATGAAAAGTAGTATTACTGAAATTTTGTATGATCAAGGTTACATCCTTAAATACAAAGTAGATCCTTCAGCTGGAAAGCAAGGGATCATCAGTATCGCTCTAAAATATGACCCAATCACTAAAGAGCCGGTCATTCGTAAATTAGGTCGGATATCTAAACCTGGTCTACGTAAATATTCACCTGCAGACGAAATTCCACGAATCATTAATGGTTTAGGAATCGCTATTGTTTCTACTTCTAGAGGAATAATGACGGGTAAGGCAGCTGAAAAGGCTAACGTAGGTGGTGAGGTTGTTTGTTATGTTTATTAATTTAATTTAATTCGCAATAAAATGTCAAGGATAGGATTATCTCCAATAGAAATTCCAAGCGGCGTCACTATTGACGTTAGCAAAGGTAACCTAGTGACAGTTAAAGGCCCTAAAGGTCAACTGAAACAACAGGTAGATCCAGATATAGCATTGGCTATCGAGGATGGCGTACTTAGTCTTACTCGCGCAACTGATCAGAAGCGTCACAAATCTTTGCACGGTCTTTACCGTTCATTGGTGAGCAATATGGTTGTTGGCGTAACTGAAGGGTATGTAAAAGAACTCGAACTAATCGGTGTAGGTTACCGTGCTGAAAATTCAGGACAACTCTTGACTTTAGTTCTTGGTTATTCTCACCCAGTGATGTTTTACATTCCTGATGAAGTGAAAGTAGAGGCTAAGATGGAAAAAGGTAAGCCGCCTATAGTTCGTTTGGAAAGCTTTGACAAGCAATTAATCGGACAAGTTGCAGCTCGTATCCGCGCATTTAGAAGCCCAGAACCTTACAAAGGAAAAGGTATCAAATTCGTTGGCGAAGAGATTAGAAGAAAACAAGGTAAAACAGCAGGTTAATCTAAGGTTAGCTGCATAAGATAAATTTGTTATGAAAGTAAATAAATCTTCAAAAAGAAGTAAAATCAAGTTAAGAATTCGAAACAAGATCAAAGGATCTGCCAGCAGACCAAGATTAAGTGTGTTTCGAAGTAACAAAGAAATTTACGCTCAACTTATCGATGATTTGAACGGTGTAACCATACTTGCTGCTTCTTCTCGTGATGAAGCTACTGCTAATACAGGTAACAAATCTGAAGTAGCAAAAGCAGTTGGTAAATTACTCGCAAGTAAAGCTTCCTCTGAAAATATTTCAGCAGTTGTTTTTGACCGTAATGGTTACTTGTATCATGGTCGTGTTAAGGCATTAGCTGAGGGAGCTCGTGAAGGAGGTCTTCAGTTCTAACAACATCAAAAAATTAACTTGTCTATTTGGAAGCATTTAGATAAAGCTAAATGACCACAGGGAATGTATTTTATCTAAATACTTCCATTAAAGAAATAGACAAATTATTTTTTGTGTAATACAATTAGAAAAGATAATGGAAAGAAAATCAAACAACAGAATTAAGCCAGCTGATCAGGAGCTTAAAGAAAAGGTAGTAAACCTTAACCGTGTTGCCAAGGTAACCAAAGGTGGACGTACTTTTAGTTTTGCAGCAATCGTAGTAGTTGGTGATGGAAAAGGTACTGTTGGTCACGGACTTGGAAAAGCACGTGATGTATCAGAATCAATTGCTAAGGCAGTAGATGATGCAAAGAAGAACCTGATTAAAGTACCTCTTTACAAAGGAACTATCCCACACGAGCAAAAAGGTAAGTATGGAGCTGGTAAGGTATTAATCAAACCTGCATCTGAAGGTACTGGAGTAATCGCTGGTGGTGCTATGCGTGCTGTTTTGGAGAGTGCTGGTGTACAAAACGTATTGGCTAAGTCACAAGGCTCTTCTAACCCGCACAACGTTGTTAAAGCAACTATGGATGCTTTATTAAAGTTGCGTAGCCCAATGCAAGTAGCAAAAGACCGAAACATTTCTATGCAGAAATTGTTCGGAGAAGAATAAAACAGTTGGCTTCAGGCTTACTACAATTTTGAAAACCCCTTATATTCAATAATCATGGGTAAAGTAAAAGTTACACAAATTAAGAGCGGCATCGACCGCTCACGTCGTCAGAAAGATACGCTAAAAGCTCTAGGCCTTAGAAAGATCAATGGTAGTGCTGTACACGAAGGTACACCACAAATCATGGGTATGATCCATAAGGTAAACCACTTAATAAAAGTGGAACAATTGTAGTAAGTATAACGTATCATATTATTCCAACATAGTCAAAAGCAATTCTTAAAATGGAATTACATAACTTAAAACCTGCAAAAGGATCTACTAAAAATCCTAAGCGTATTGGTAGAGGACAGGGATCTGGTCATGGTGGCACATCTACTCGTGGACACAACGGACAAAAGTCTAGATCAGGATATAGCAGAAAACGTGCGTTTGAAGGAGGACAAATGCCACTTCAAATGCGTTTGCCTAAAAGAGGTTTCAAAAACATCAACCGCGTTGAATACGTGGCGATTAACTTGAAACGACTTCAAGAAATTTCTGACAAGTTCAACTTGACCAGTATTGATCTTGATAGCCTTGTAGCAAATGGCATCGTAAAAAAGAAAGAAAAAATTAAAATACTAGCAAACGGAGAACTAAATTGCAAATTGGCTGTTACTGCTCATGCCTATTCTGCAAAAGCTAAAGAAGCTATCGAAGCTCAGGGGGGGACAATAAACCTTGTAACTAAGTAACAACAATGAAGAAGTTTATAACGACGCTCAAGAACATTTGGAAGATTAAAGAACTCAGAGACCGAATCCTTTTTACACTTGGTATTCTAATGGTGTATAGATTTGGATGTTTTGTTGTTCTACCAGGCGTAGTGCCTGCAGTACTGGAAAATGCTACCTCTTCTGGAGGTGGTAATGACCTTTTCGGCTTGATCAATATGTTTACTGGTGGTGCTTTCAACAAAGCAGCAATATTTGCATTAGGTATTATGCCTTATATCACCGCATCGATTATTATACAGCTTCTTGGTTTTGCTGTACCTTATTTTCAGCGTTTGCAGCAGAGAGAAGGAGAATCTGGACGTAAGAAAATTACTCAGATCACTCGCTTACTTACAGTTGCTATTACTCTCGTTCAGGGAGGAGCATATCTTACTTATATAATCAGTCAGGGAGCAGTTGATCCAACTGTACCTAAATCTATATTCTGGTTCTCTAACATCATTATCCTTTCTACAGGTACCATCTTTGCGATGTGGCTGGGTGAACGGATTACTGATAAAGGAATTGGCAATGGTATTTCATTATTGATTATGATTGGTATCATCGCTACACTTCCAGGCGCGCTTGTTTACGAATTCACCAACCAATTCGGTTTAGCATTCGTTCTCGAAATGGCAGCTTTATTTGTAGTTATCTTAGCTACTGTAATGATTGTTCAGGCAGTTCGTCGTATTCCTATCCAATTCGCTAAACGTGTGGTAGGCCGTGGCGCTAACGCAATGCCTGCTGCTGGAAACAGAGATTATATCCCTGTTAAATTAAACGCATCGGGAGTAATGCCTATCATCTTTGCTCAAGCAATCATGTTCTTACCTGCTTATTTGTTACAGTTTATGGCTGGAAGCGATGGAGCTGGTACTGGTTCAACTCTTTTAGCGAGCATGAATGACTTTACTTCTGCTCCATACAATATTGTTTATTTCATCTTGGTTGTTCTTTTTACTTATATCTATACTGCTCTTATGGTAAACCCACAGCAGTATTCAGAGTACTTAAAACGCCAAAATGCATTTATACCAGGTATTAAACCAGGAAAGAATACAGCTGAGTTTATCGATTCAGTTACAACCAGAATTACATTACCGGGTTCTATTTTCTTGGCAGCGATTGCCATCTTGCCTGCTTTCGCAGCAGCATTTGGTGTTAACCTTGCTTTTGCACTATTCTTTGGTGGAACGTCTCTACTTATCTTAGTAGGTGTTGTACTTGATACTTTACAGCAAATTGAAAGCTACTTGTTGATGCGAAAGTATGACGGATTAGTTAAATCAGGTAAGCTGAAAGGAAAGAGTGGTGTACAAGGTATTGGAGCAAGCATGTAATGCGAGCTCGTACAACAATACACACATAAAATAATCTTTTAAAAGGATTGTCTAATAACCCAAAGTTATTAAACAATCCTTTTATCATTTTTACTGATTTGTTTTAATATGATCTACTACAAGACAGACGAAGAAATTGAATTAATCAGACAAAGCTGCTTACTGGTTTGTAAGGCTTTAACACACGTCGCTGGTATGATCAAGCCAGGCATGACTGGAGAAGAGATAGATAAAGAGGCCGAACAACTAATTCGTGATCATAACGCAGTACCTGGCTTTAAAGGTTATCGGGGATTTCCTGCTACACTTTGTATTTCAGTAAATGAAGGTGTTGTACACGGAATTCCAACAAAAGAGGTCTTTAAGGGCGGAGACGTAGTATCTGTAGACTGTGGGTCATTTATGAATGACTTTTATGGAGATGCGGCTTATACTTTTGCTCTAGGCGATGTAGCAGAGGAAACAATGGAATTGTTGAGGGTAACCAAAACTTCACTCTATATGGGAATTAATGCAGCAAGAGTAGGTAATAGAATTGGAGATATTGGATTTGCTGTACAAGATTATTGCGAAAAGACACACCCATACGGCGTAGTAAGAGAACTTGTAGGGCATGGTTTAGGAAGAAGCCTTCACGAGTCACCAGAGGTGCCAAACTATGGTAAAAGAGGCAGAGGGGCAAAACTACAGGATGGTTTAGTCATTGCTATCGAACCAATGGTAAACCTAGGAGCTAAGGAAGTACGTCAATCAGATGATGGATGGACAATTATCTCGAAAGATAAATTACCATCAGCGCATTTCGAGCATACTATCGCAGTAAGAAAAAGTGGCCCAGACATTTTGTCGAACCATATAATAATTGAAGAAGCAATTGCTAAAAATGCGAATGTAAAGGCAGTTGCACTAAAGAAATCAGAAATAATTCAAGGATAGAAAACCTCTTATATACTAAGAGAATTAGATATAAAACGAGACGCTTTTCAAAGATTTACAAGCTATAAAGGCTTAAAAATCAACGAAAAAGCCTTAATTACAAGGATAATTAGAATTATTACGATTTTTTTCCCAAAATGGAAGGAAAAGTACTTGATAATTTGTATCTTTGCACACCGAATTTTAAAATATGGCTAAACAAGAATTAATAAAACAAGATGGCATTATAGAGGAAGCTCTATCTAACGCAATGTTTAGGGTGCGGTTGCAAAACGACCATAAAATTGTAGCTACCATTTCAGGAAAAATGCGCATGCACTACATCCGTATCCTTCCAGGAGACAAAGTAGCAGTAGAAATGTCGCCTTATGATTTGACTCGGGGCCGTATAATATACAGATATAAATAATAGCTTTATGAAAGTAAGAGCATCAATCAAAAAACGTACAACAGATTGTAAAATCGTCCGAAGAAAAGGAAGGTTGTATGTAATTAACAAGAAAAATCCAAAATTTAAGCAACGTCAAGGATAGACATTGCTGAATTTTTATTTTAAGAAACTTAGTAAATCTTCTTAAGAATGGCTCGTATAGCAGGTAATGATTTACCAAAAAATAAAAGAGGTATTGTTGGCTTAACCTATATCTATGGGATAGGAACAACTACTGCCGGACAAATCCTTGAGCAATCAAGCATTGATCCAAACACTAAAGTTAATGACTGGACGGATGAAAACATTCGATCTATCGTTACCATTATTCAGAACGAACATAAAGTTGAAGGTCAATTAAGATCTGAAGTACAGCTTAACATCAAACGTTTGATGGATATCGGTTGCTATCGTGGTTTGCGTCATAGAAAAGGACTTCCTTTAAGAGGTCAGCGTACACAAACTAACGCACGTACCCGTAAAGGAAAACGTAAGACTGTAGCAAACAAGAAGAAAGCAACTAAATAATCTAGGTAGGTACTACCCACTTTCCAAAATAGCTTAACCATTATGGCAAAGGATACTAAAAAGAAAAGAAAAGTAAAAGTTGATCCGGAAGGCTTGGTATATATCCAGGCTACCTTCAACAATATCATCATATCTATCTGCAACAAGCAAGGACAGGTAATTTCATGGGCTTCTGCTGGTAAAGCTGGTTTTAGAGGCTCTAAGAAAAATACTCCTTATGCTGCTCAGATGGCTGCATCTGATGCTGCGAGAGTTGCTTATGATGCAGGTATGAGAACTTGTGAAGCTTTGGTTCGTGGACCAGGAGCTGGACGTGAAGCTGCTATCAGAGCAATTGACGTTGCTGGAATTAAAGTTTCTAAAATCCGTGACGTAACGCCTGTTCCACACAACGGCTGTCGCCCACCAAAAAGAAGAAGAGTTTAGATCAACTCGTACTTGATCTTATTCCTTGATAAAAATATAGTCTAAAAAAATGGCAAGATATACTGGACCTACATCTAAAAAAGCAAGAGCACTTGGAGAACCAATTTTTGGTTTTGATAAAGCTTTTGACAAAAAGAAATATCGCCCTGGTCAACATGGTAATTCTAGAAGAAGACGTCAGTCTTCTGATTATGCACTTCAATTGAAAGAAAAGCAGAAAGCTAAGTACACTTATGGTGTTCTAGAGCGTCAGTTTCGAAACATGTTTGAAAGAGCAACTAGAAAAAGTGGTGTTACTGGTGAGATATTAATTCAAATGTTAGAATCTCGATTAGACAACACTATCTTCCGTTTGGGCATCGCTCCAACAAGAAGAGCAGCTCGTCAATTAGTCTCTCACAAACACATCATCGTTAACGGTGTTGTTACTAATATTCCTTCTGCTATTCTTACTCCTGGTGACAAAGTCGCTGTAAGAGCTAAATCTCAGCACATGGAAATAATCAGAGATAACGTTTCCAGTAAATCTGACGTTCGTAACTTTGGATGGCTTGAATTCAATAAGGACAGAATGGAAGGTACCTTCCTAGAAGCTCCTCAAAGAGATCAAGTTCCTGAAAAGATTAACGAACAGCTAATCGTCGAACTTTACTCTAAGTAATCATAAAAAAAACAATCGCCTGAGTTATTCATTTAACTCAGGCAATTGTATTAAACTATTGAGAAGCAACCATCAGAGTTGTACTTTATTAACTTACTCTTCTCTAAAGAATCACATCGCGTATGAGCATTTTAAATTTCCAGAAGCCAGACAAAATTCTTTTACAAAAGGCAACTGACTTTGAAGGTACGTTCGAATTCAAACCTTTAGAGCCAGGTTTTGGACAGACAGTAGGGAACTCTCTTAGACGTGTACTCCTTTCTTCTTTGGAAGGTCACGCAATATCTGCTATCCGTATAGCTGGTGTAGAACACGAATTTTCTACAATCCGAGGTGTAGTCGAAGATGTCGTAGACATTATCCTAAACCTTAAGCAAGTAAGAATCAAGCAATTGATTTCTGAGGAAGAAGTTACTTCCGAAAAAATATACCTTACTATCAGTGGTAAGGAAGGATTCAAAGCTGGTGATATTGAGGAGCACACTAACGTGTTCAAAATCATGAACCCAGACTTGATCATCTGTAGCATGGAACCTTTCGTTAACCTTGAAATGGAATTGACTATTACAAAAGGACGTGGATATGTTCCTTCAGATGAAAATCTGCCTAAAGATGCACCAATTGGTGTTATTCCAATCGATGCTATTTACACGCCGATTAAAAATGTTGCTTATCAGGTAGCTAACACTCGTGTTGGTCAACGTACTGATTATGAAAAATTAACGATCGAAGTTAAAACTGACGGTACTATTCATCCAGAAGATGCCATCAAAGAAGCTTCTAGAATCATGATTCAACACTTAATGTTGATCACTGATGAAAATATTACATTCGACGAAGTTGGAAGTAGTGAAGATAGTATCGTTGATGAGCACATCTTACACATGCGTAAGTTGTTGAAGACTTCTCTTGAAGATCTTGACTTATCAGTTCGTGCTTACAACTGTTTGAAAGCAGCAAAAATTAATACACTTGCTGAAATGGTTCGCTACGATACGCACGAATTATTGAAGTTCAGAAACTTTGGTAAGAAGTCTTTAGTAGAAATCGAAGAACTACTACAAGATAAAGGTCTTACTTTCGGAATGGATCTATCTAAGTATAAACTTGACGAAGACTAATCGTCTGACTCGTAACTTATAAGACTATTCAAAATAGTCAACAAATGCGGATACCAACAAGTCAATTGACCCAAAGTGCCGCGAAGCTAACGTCATTATTTAAAGACAATTTAAAATCTAAAAAAGATGAGACACGGTAAGAAATTTAACCATCTTAAAAGAAAAGTAGGACATCGTAAGGCTTTATTGAAAAACATGTCTGGTTCATTAATTGAACACAAACGTATTTTTACAACTTTGGCTAAGGCTAAAGCATTAAGATTACACCTTGAGCCATTAGTTACTAAATCTAAAACAAATACAACACACTCTCGAAGAGTTGTATTCAGTTATTTAAACAGTAAAGATGCTGTAAAGGAATTATTCGAAATCATCTCACCTAAGATTGCAAATCGTCCAGGAGGTTATTTACGAATCATTAAGATGGGGTTCCGTCAAAGTGATAGCGCAGAAATGGCGATGATTGAATTTGTTGATTTTAATGAGGTTCTACCTAAGACTGGCACTGGAAGTGCTGACGGTAAAAAACGCCGTAGCAGAAGAGGTGGTAAGAAGAAAGCTGCTGCAACTGTAGTAGCTGGAGCTACTGCCGCTAAAGCAACTGCATCTAATAAAGACGAAGAAGAATAATCAAATGATTAAAACTTCTTTCTAGAAATATAAAAAGCGATTCCACTATATGTTGGGGTCGCTTTTTTTGTACCATACACTTAATACTTTAGAAGAATATTAAGCATCCAACCAATAAAATTGCTGAAAGTAATCCACAGGTTCGGTGAAGTCAATTAGTAGTTTTATATTTGTCAAAACTTTTTATATAATGGCTGAATCTCAAAAAAATGCTGCAATTCTACTCCTTGAAGACGGTACCGTCTTCCACGGGCGAGCAGCTGGAAAAATTGGTACTACCACCGGTGAAATTTGCTTTAACACAGGAATGACAGGATATCAAGAAATATTTACTGATCCTTCCTACTTTGGGCAAATGCTAATCACTACCAATGCACACATTGGTAACTATGGTACAAAACAAATGGAAACAGAATCAGAAAGCATCAAAATTGCTGGCCTGATTTGTAAAAATTTTACAAACGACTACTCTCGTCAATTGGCAGATATGTCTATTCAGGATTATTTCGAATCAGAAGGTCTGGTTGGAATATCTGATGTAGACACTAGAGCAATTGTTCGTCATATTCGAGATAAAGGAGCGATGAATGCAATCATATCCTCGGAGATTAATAAAATTGAGGTCCTGAAAGAAAAATTGAGCCAAGTACCAAGTATGGAGGGGCTTGAATTAGCTTCTAAGGTAAGTACTAAAGAACCTTACTTAATTGGTGAATCGGATGCGCCTATTAAAGTGGCAGTTCTTGATTTTGGTGTTAAAAAGAATATTTTGAAATGTATGACCTCAAGAGGTTGTTACCTAAAAGTATTTCCAGCACAAACACCTTTTCAGGAAATTAAAGATTGGACCCCTGATGGATACTTTCTATCTAATGGCCCTGGCGATCCGGGAGCAATGGATTATGCAGTAGAAACGGCAAAGGCCATCCTAATTGAGGATAAACCCTTATTTGGTATTTGCTTAGGGCATCAACTATTGGCCCGCGCAGTTGATATTCCAACTTACAAAATGCATAATGGTCACCGAGGTATCAATCATCCGGTTAAGAATCTTCGAACAGGTAGATGTGAAATTACTAGCCAAAATCATGGTTTTGGTGTAAGCCCTGATGCTATCGAAAGCAATAAAGATAAAATAGAAGTGACTCATATGAACCTTAATGATCAAACCATTGAAGGTATTCGTGTGAAAAATACTAAAGCATTTTCTGTTCAGTATCACCCTGAAGCATCGCCAGGACCACACGATTCACGCTACCTTTTTGATGAGTTCATACAGTTAATCAATGAAGATAAAGAACCTGTAATTTCAGGAATTATAAAACAACAAACCACAAACTAAAACACCTTTAAATGAGCGAAATAATTGACATAAAGTCAAGAGAAATTCTTGATTCAAGAGGAAACCCAACAGTTGAAGTAGAAGTAACTACTACCGCAGGTGCTGTAGGTCGTGCGGCTGTTCCTTCTGGAGCATCCACCGGAAAATACGAGGCAGTAGAGCTAAGAGATGGTGGTAAGCGATATATGGGAAAAGGTGTTTTAAATGCATGTAGAAATGTAGAAGAAAAAATCCGGGAAGGACTAATAGGTGTCGATGTTTTCGAACAAGTATACATTGACAACATGATGATCGACCTTGACGGCACTGAAAACAAAGCAAACCTTGGAGCTAACGCAATCCTTGGTGTTTCTTTAGCAGTAGCTAAGGCCGCAGCTCAGGAATCTTACCAACCACTGTATCGCTACGTTGGTGGCGTGAATGCGCATGTTCTTCCTGTACCAATGATGAACATTATTAATGGAGGCTCACACGCTGACAACAGTATTGATTTTCAGGAATTCATGATTGTGCCAGTTGGTGCAGAGTTCTTCTCTGAAGGTCTGAGAATGGGAACAGAAATATTTCATACCTTAAAAACTGTTTTAAAATCTAAAAACTATTCAACTAATGTAGGAGATGAAGGTGGTTTTGCACCAAATATCAAATCCAATCAAGAAGCAATCGAAATCGTTTTGACTGCAATCGAAAAAGCAGGTTACAAACCAGGTGAAGATGTTTTGATCGCAATGGATGCTGCTGCCTCTGAGTTTTATGATGCTGAAAATAAAGTGTATCACTTTCACCAGTCAACAGGAGACAAACTGTCTACATCTGACATGGTCGCTTACTGGAAAAACTGGGTGGACAAGTATCCAATCTTTTCTATTGAAGATGGTCTTGATGAGGACGATTGGGCAGGTTGGACTGCAATGAACAAATTGATGGGTGATCGCGTACAACTTGTAGGTGATGATTTATTTGTTACAAACACAAAAAGACTACAACAGGGAATTGATCAAGATGCTGCTAACTCAATACTGATTAAAGTAAACCAAATTGGTAGTTTAACAGAAACGATCGAAACAGTTCGCTTAGCAACCAGAAATGCATATACTAGTGTAATGAGTCACCGTTCTGGAGAAACAGAAGATGTAACCATTGCAGATTTAGCTGTAGCTTTGAATACTGGCCAAATCAAAACTGGATCGGCTTCTCGTTCAGACAGAATTGCAAAATACAATCAGTTACTTCGAATTGAAGAAGAGCTTGGTGACTCAGGTATTTACCCAGGTAAAGCTTTGTTAACGGGCTATTAATACTCAGGACTGGATCTTAGAAAATTAGTAAGTAATGGCAGTAAGAAATAATCCATTTAAACCAATAACTCGGAATATTCCGGATACCTTGAAAAATAAGTTTTTTCTGGTGCTGGTAATTGGTGCAGCATGGATGATTTTTTTTGACAAACACGACTTTCTGACGCAATGGAAGCTAAACAAAACCTTAAACGAATTAGAGTCCGATAAAACTTATTACGAAGATAAAATCAAAGAAGTTAAGGAAGACAAACGTGATATCGAGGGTAATAAAGAAAAATTTGCACGAGAACATTACTACATGAAAAAGAAAGACGAGGATGTCTTTATTTTTGTAGAAAAAGAAGAATAAATTAGAGCTTTAAAGCTCGTTCACCTATTTGATAAATTCAATTATAACAATATGGCAGTTTTAGTAACCAAAGACTCAAAAATTATCGTTCAGGGATTTACTGGTAAAGAAGGTACCTTCCACGCTGGTCAAATGATCGAATATGGAACCAATGTAGTTGGTGGTGTTACTCCAGGTAAAGGAGGAACTACTCATTTGGAAAAACCTGTATTTAATACTGTAGACGAAGCAGTTAAAAACGCAGGAGCAGATACTTCAATTATTTTCGTACCTCCTCGTTTTGCAGGTGATGCAATTATGGAAGCTGCTGATGCTGGTATCAAAGTTATCATCTGTATCACGGAAGGTATCCCTGTACAAGATATGGTAAAGGTGAAATCTTATATTGAGGATAGAGACTGCCGTTTGGTTGGACCAAATTGTCCAGGAGTAATGACTCCTGATGAAGCAAAAGTTGGTATTATGCCAGGTTTTATTCACCGTAAAGGACGAATTGGAATCGTTTCACGCTCAGGAACACTTACCTACGAAGCGGTAGATCAAGTAACCAAAGCAGGAATGGGACAGTCAACTTGTATCGGAATAGGTGGAGATCCAATAGTAGGAACTACAACGAAAGATGCTGTTCAACTTCTAATGGAAGATCCTGATACTGACGGAATCGTCATGATCGGAGAAATAGGAGGAAACATGGAAGCAGATGCAGCTTACTGGATCAAAGAAAATGCAACCAAGCCAGTAGTTGGTTTTATTGCAGGCCAAACCGCTCCAAAAGGGCGAACTATGGGCCATGCAGGAGCTATTATTGGTGGAGCTGATGATACTGCTGAAGCAAAAATGAAGATTATGGAAGAATGTGGCATACTTGTAGTCAAGTCTCCTGCACATATTGGAGTTACCATGCAAAAAGCCCTTGAGAAATAAAGAATTCATTTAATTCATATAATATAAGCAAAGCCTTCAAATTTAATTTTGAAGGCTTTTCTTGTATACAGTGAGTATTAGACCGATAACTATAAAGAAAGCATTCTTAAAATCATCATTAGAGATTTATTTATGCTGTTATGGCATAAAATCTGCATTTATGCATAGTAGCCACCATAGAAACCAAGTAAGTAGATATTCGATACAAATAAGACTGATGATATATACTACAATGAAAAACAGCTCTCCAAATTTAACTGTCAATAAAACGGACTTGGCCTTCTTTAGAAGAATAGCTACCGTTGGTGCATTTCTCTTATTTGGGATTTCTGCGATGAACATGTTTATGGAAACGGATATGATCGATCGACCATTGATACGAATCATTTTGGCTTCTTTCCTGTTGCTACTTGGAATAGGATCACACTTCTCTGACTTCCTTCGAAAAAATGGGGTCAATATTCTCAATGCTCTTACCATTGTCTACGTGGTATACGCTATTTATATCACCTCAATCAACAACTTTGACGTATACGATACTTCCACCACAATGATTGTGTGTTTTGCTTTGGGAGCATTGTTTAAAAATAAACATCACCTTTCATTTTATTTAGTGATGGTTTTTTTAAGTTTTATCTTTCTTTTGTACACTTGCGAAGCACCCAAATGTAGTGCTCCTTATGTTTATGGAACTCTTTCACTAATGATGGTCTTAGCATATATTGTTTTTGTAGGAAAGATAAGGGTTGTGGAACAGTTGACTAAAAGTAAAATGGAACTAGAGGCTAGCGAAACTCGATTCCGTAACATTTTCGATTATTCACCTTTAGGAATCTTGCTTTTAGATAGTTTAGGTAAACCAATAAAAGCAAATAATACCGTACAGGAAATGCTGGGATACAGTGAGGAATCAATAATCAAAATGGAATTAAGTGATTATATTAATCCAGAAGATTTAATGACTCATGAAATTTTATTTCAAAGGTTAAAAGAATCACCTAATAATAGTCTTATTCTAGAACAGCGTCTTATTACCAAATATGGTGAAACGATTTGGGGCAGCCAAACTATGGCTTTGATGGAAGGAGAAACAGAAGAAGAATCCTTTATTATTTGCATGATAAAAGACAATACTTTTGAGAAAGAGGCAAGTGTAAAGTTGGAAGAATATGCTAATAAATTAGAGACACATAACAAGTCTCTTGAAGAGTTCAGTTACGTAATTTCTCATGATCTGCAAGAGCCGCTGCGAATGATTAAAAGTTATTCGACCATCATTCAACGAAAGTATATCAGTCAAATTGATGATGAAAATGCCAATCTTGACATGAGTTATGTTATTGATGGAGCTACACGAATGAGTAAGTTAATTAAAGATATGTTGGCTTATTCTAGATGGAGTGCTAAGCCTTTTGAAAAGGAAAAAGTAGATAGTTTGGAAGTACTAGTTGAGGTATTAAAAAATCTAACCATCTCTATCAAAGATAATGATGCGGTAATCATTGCTGATGATTTACCTGAGGTGACCACCAATAGATTGCTATTAGGACAGGTTTTTCAAAACCTTCTTGGTAATGGTATTAAATATAGTTACAAAGGCCGAAAGCCAATTATTGAAATAAGAGGCGAGCGTAGAGATTTTGACATTCTATTTACCATAAAAGATAATGGACAGGGCTTTAGTGAAAAAGATAAAGATCGCATCTTTGGTATCTTCCAGCGATTGCATGGTCGACATAGTGAGTACACGGGGACCGGTATTGGACTCGCTATTTGTAAAAGAGTAATTGAAAAACAAGGAGGTAAAATTTGGGCGAATGGAGTAGTAGGAGAGGGGGCCGAATTTTATTTTACACTTCCAATAGATATGAAAAACTAAGGAAGTACTTTAATTTTACAAAATTGAGAATAAGATAAACGCTACAATAATCAAAACAATTACTGCTGACATTGTCATGAATTGTGAATTATTACGATAGCGGTTAAACAACAGCTCCATTACTTCTCTCCATTCCAATTTCTTGACAATTGCTTCCCGACCAAGTACAAAGTATTTATTTTTCCCTTTTCTTTTTTGATCACCGTGCTTTAGTAAAATGAAGAAATCTTTATTTAAAAAAGCAAGATCATACAATTCACTTTTTACAATAGAACCATCTACCGTTTGCTCCACAATGAGGGTGTTGGATTTTTCAAGCCTCCGCCAAACACCTCTGGAAATATTTCCATCAATAGAAATTAGCATTTCTTCTTCTTCTCGAAAAATAAATAAGATGGATTCAAGTGAATCGTCATTATCTCGAATTTCTAACCACCGTGTATCCAAGTAAAATTCTTCTTCTCGCAAATCTTCACTCCACGGCCGTACGGCTGGAATGATGAAATCAAGATACTGATCCATTGTATCTGCTTCGGGAAGCTCTAGGTTGAAAGGCTTAGTTATAGAGTCGAGAAATTTGTTTTCTATTGCCATAGTATTAAATCAAAGCTGATTGTGGACACAAAATACAAATCCTTTTGGAATAGTTGGACTCAGACCGAGTATATTCTATTTGCATTTAGTTATTGAATTGTCGTTCCGAGCGAAGAAGGAGTTGAACAATTATAGAGTATATAAGCTAGTTATCATTCTGAGCGAAGAAGGAGTCGAGGGATAAACTACGTTTAACATAAATTTCGAGCGTAGCCGAGAAATATACTTCAGCCTAGAGATAGATTTATCGACTTATGACTTTGATTATATATCCGCTGAATCGCTCGAAATTACCAAGCATTAATCCCTTTATCCCTCGACTCGCAAGCTCGATCGAGATGACAAGTATTCCTATTCTTTAGGCTTCCTCCAATTCAATTATCTCTACCAAAGGAAGTTCTACAAAGAAATCCGTTCCAACATCTACTACCGTATCAAACCAAATCTTACCATTAACAGATTCGATAATGTTTTTAGAAATTGCTAAACCAAGCCCAGTTCCAGAACTCTTAGTCGTAAAGTTAGGAACGAATACTTTTCCGCGCTTATCATTTGAAATTCCTGTACCATTATCTGTTACTTTGATAACAGCCATGTCTTCTTTTTTGTAAAGACGAACATTGACGTTGCCCCTTCTGTTATCAGGAATTGCCTGGATGGCATTTTTGATCAGGTTGTTAAGTACTCGCATCAAATGATTCTTGTCAGCAAAGACAAAGAACTGTTCTTTTGGTAAATCAAGCTTTAGATCCATGTCAATTCCTTCCTTGCTAAATAGATCAAATACAGAACCAACCAAATCGTTAAGAATTGTTTGTTGGTTTTCAGCACGAGGCATCTTCGCAAAGTTGGAAAACTCTGTTGCAATATGAGCAAGATTGTCAATTTGCTCAATCATCGTAACCGAAACACGTTTGAGCAGAGCCCCAATGTCATCAGGATTTGATTTGAATGCGTGTTGCAAATATTGAATACTCAACTTCATAGGAGTGAGCGGGTTTTTAATTTCGTGGGCTACCTGTTTGGCCATCTCTCGCCAGGCTACTTCTTGTGCATTTTGCGAAAGCTGTTCAGCGGAATCTTCCACCTTCTGAATCATCTTGTTGTATTCACTAATGAGTGCGCCCAACTCGTCATCCTGGTTTTTCCATTCTAAAGGTTCATTGGGTTTTCCTAATTTGAATTGCTTGATTTTATCACCAATTTTTACAAGCGGACTGGTAATAGATTTGGCAACATAAATAGCAATACCACCAGCAATCAATAATAAGAAAACATAGACATTGAGCAGCGTACTCATAAACACAGAAACGTCAGCACGTAAGGCTCGTTGCTTTGAATAGTAAGGTAAGCCGAGATAGGCTACGGTATTGTCAAAAGGATCTTTTAGTGAGACATAAGCAGCCTTGTAATTTAGTTTACCCATCATCTCTTCTTCTTGAGTTGAATCGTTGAGTCGTTGCTTTTTAAGTTTGTAAAAAGCGGGTGCACTCATCCTTGGACCTGTTATCCCTTGTCGGAAAATATCCTCTTCAGATGAACCAATCAGCAAACCATTCAGGTCATACATATTGATGTCCATTCGGTGAATCTTAGATAAAGGATCAATTAATTTGGTGTAATCTAAAATAGAATCATTGGCGCTTACCATTAATTCCAATTCGTGCTCAGCGTCTTTAAGCACTGATTCTGTTTTTCTGTTTAATCGATTTTCATGATACTCCTTGTGCGAGTTTTGGAAAAACCAAACCGTTACAATTCCAATAATTATAAACGAAGTGATAATCAAAGAAATAACAGATAACTGTATCCTGTTCTTTAATGAGGGTTTTTGTGATAACGAAAGCTGCAAAGAAGGAGGGAATATCTTCAAGAATGTATTAATAAAAGCAAAGAAAGCCATAACCAAGATCAACATTCCAAAAATATATGAGAACAATGAAATAGCGGTAATGTATTGTTCTTTTTTCTTTCCAATCAAAACTTTAGAACCATCTAAGCCATGATAAATAATATCTGACCGATTTTCATCAACCAACTCTTTACTCTTTCCTTTTGTAGGTAGATCGACCAAAGTGAAAGTCGAACCATAAATTTGATTATCACCACTTATTCGAATATCATCTTTATAAACAGCATAATCGTATTTGCTGATATTTTTTAAATTCTTATAAGGGCGATCGACTAATAATTCAGTGTACACTTTTGATCCACCTTTACGCTCACGGTCAAATCGAAATGTAAAATAATTGGGGTAACCACTATTGTCCCCTGCAGACATATTCATCGACATTAGGTAGTAAACCTTGCGAGAATTATTGTCGATGTAAAGCCTCAGGTGTTTATCTGAGGTAGGAATAGAATTGACAAACTTATCTTTAAATTCCGAGTAAGATTGTTGTTGGTTATCAATACTTGGACTTTTGTCTTTGTCATAAGCACTTAGAGAATAACCATAGTTATAGAATAAATAATTATTATCAAAAAAGAAATTTTCAAGATAAGGCTCAAAGACAGTTTTACTAGCTTTGAAAGGGTAGGGTGGTATGTCTTTTCTAAAAGACTTATCTGCTAACAAGACTTCTCGTAATTGTATTAATGCTTTTTCGGCAGAGGTGTCACGCATTACGGAAAGTTCTTTCGCATATTCACTTCTCACGATTCGATCTTTGTACGCATTGTATTTAAATAATAAAATGGAAGGAAATGCACTAAGGATAATTAGCCAGATAACCAACCAAGTAAAATTGATAGACTTGCTATCTACAAAAAGATCAAAGAGTAAAGCAAACACAGAAGCAATCAATAGTAAATAAACGACAGGTAGCATAAAATCAACACCGTAAAGTATTGGGAGTACGGTCAATACTGCTAGCCCCAAGCCAAACAAACGAACATTGCGACTTAGACCAAGACTAACTACCGTCAACATCATTCGATGACTAAATAGAAATAATGCAATTAATAACAGTATGATTCCCATTATTGCTAGAATACTCGAAGTATCTAGATTGAAAATATTATCAAAGTCAAAATTGATTTCGGTATTAAAAATCAAAGATTTAAAAACCCAGGTGAGCATCAAAATAGCACCTAGAATTGACATGTAGTTTAGATAAGTTAAGCCAAAACGGGCATTCCTTTTTAGATGGTCATAACTTCCTATTGGGAATTCTTTATGAAAGAAAAACATCATCCACAAGAGTAAAACAATATTGATCAATAAATCACCTAATGAAGAACTCAGTGAGGTATTAAATGTTTGTGAGAATAGTGGTAATGAATCAAAGCGACTACTGAAATCTAAAATAATCGTGAGCAAGCGGACTCCAAAAACAGAAATAATCAATATAGCGGCTCCTAATATAGGATTGCTGTCGCTGATTATTTTTTTCGCGGTAGCATTAATGAAAAGAGCCAATATGAAAAAAGAAAACAAATACATCCACATGAGAGATTGTTGTTGCTTCTTATCAAACAATTTCTTACTCGAATTGATATAACACAGTACTTCGCCCTCCTTTGTTTCAATTTGTTGATTACCGTCTTTCGTTAGCTTGATCGAAGAAGGAATATTAGGACTAGCGGCAAAATGATTAGCTAGATAATCACTCTCGATATTGTAATTGTATTTAATCGGAATCAAGGCCATCAAGGTGTAATTAGTCCCTGACTCTTTATGCTTATACTTTTGACTTTTTAAAGCATAGTACCCATTTTTACGGGTTACAAACTTTGTTTGACGTTTTGGTTGAGCAGCTTTCACATTCTTATCAGAAGGAAAAACATTTTGGTTACTCCAAAATACCAATTCATCTTCTGCATAAATATGAAGAGAATATTTCTTGCGGGAAAGATCACGGATAAATTCCAAAACCTCGTCTTTAGAATCAAGGCTTTGTTCGTTTCTATCAGTAATATGGCGTTCAATGAAATCTTTATTGTCAAAAAAACGATTGACCTCAGTCTCCTGCTCTTGGAAGTTACTCTCTATCATTTTTGCATACCTTCCCAGATTAGTTGCTTTCTGAGAGTAATAGTCAAAACCAATAGCAGCAATGAAACAAATCAGTGCAATGGAAAGGGTATATTTTTGATGTTTCGTCATGAATCAGAAATGATGCCGGGTGATAGAAATTGGTAAACCGATTAGCAAATTAGCTATTTTGTGACTATAGGTCGAAAAGATAACATATTAGAATAAAAATTACCACAAATTTTAGTCCAAATCAAGTAGTTGAGCAACAACAAAAAATTAACTAAGATCACTACAATCAAATCTAAACGACTCTAGAGAATGTGATTTGATTATTTGAATGAGTATAAGTGGACTAAACTATTCATCGTAATATTTAAAGCTAATAGTTTGACTTTATATAACGTCGATTAGTGCTAGCTTGTTACCTTAGTGTAAACTTTCTATTTGTCAGTTTAGTTCCACATAAATACGGAGGTAAATTGGCAATTTGAACGGATAGTCATAAATTATGGTTAACGAACCATAAAGTTTAAGATATATCGTAATTATTCAGAGGGATGCTGACTTTAAGCGAAGGTGCGTCATGTAAATTGAACTGAAGTCTGGCGACTGAAGCCCTTGAAGAGTTATGGTACATCTAAATTTTGAAAATTAATTGTGTTAAAGAATAAACATCGCAAATACTCTATCGCGGTCCTAATCTTTGATTAGGAATGAGGAAAGTCCGGACAACGCAGAGTACCACACCATTTAACGAATGGGGTTCCGATCTTGATCGGAATACAGCTAGTGTTGCAGAAAATAACCGCCATGCTTGCGTGGTAAGGGTGAAAAAGTGCGGTAAGAGCGCACGGCTCAGCAGGGTAACCTGTTGGGGGAATAAACCTTGTGGGTTGAAATGCCACGTATACCTTGGTCCCGTATTATCGGGAAGAAATTACTCGTTTTATATTCATTGCTCCGGTAGTGAAAGCCAGGGAGGGTAGGCAGATAGATTCCGATAGTAATGTCGGAACTAGATAAATGATAGAGACGTTGATTTGACTTGTCAGATCAATAGGACAGAATCCGGCTTATCATTTGCGGTGTTTTTTTATTATTTATACAAATCAGGGACTTGGGCGAAACTTTTAAAGTTTAGTTAGCCTGTAACCCAAGCCCTGATTTGTATTATTTGATCATTACCAAATCAATTTGATATGAGAATTCAAATTTTGACCCTTCTATTGTTTTGTAGCTTTTCATTTATTTATGCTCAGGAGGGATGCACTGATCCTCAAGCCACAAATTTTGATGCAATGGCAATGACTAATGATGGGTCTTGCCTTTATCCTGCTACCAGTGCAAGCTTAACTTTAGTAGCGAACCTTTCATCAGAAATGGAAGAAATTTCCGGTTTAGCACATACATCATCCAGTGGTCTTTGGGGACATAATGACGCCAGTAACCCCGATGAAATTTATGAAATTGATACCCTTACTGGAGCCATCTTACATACAGCTTTAATCATTGGCGATAATGAAGATTGGGAAGACATGGCAGATAGCGAAGACCATATTTTTTTAGGCGACCTTGGGAATAATGCTGGCAACCGAACAGATTTGAAAATCTACCGACTCAACAAATCTGAATTGGGCAACAATATCATGAACACTCAGATTATTGAATTCACTTATAGTGATCAAACAGACTTTTCAGAAAATTGGAACAATAACGATTACGATTGTGAAGCCTTTATTTATCACAATGATAGTTTACATTTATTCACAAAAAATTGGCTTAACAATCAGACTCGCCACTATGTAATGTCTGCGGAACCAGGGGCACATGTCGCGGAGTTACGTGAAACGTTTAATGTTGGTGGTCTGATTACTGGGGCAGATGTAAATGATGAAGGTACGATTGTCTTGTTAGGATATACTGAAGTTGGCTTCAACTTTATTTGGATTCTTTTCGACTATACTGACTTTCACTACTTTAGTGGCAACAAACGAAAAATAGAATATGGAACTGCTTTAACAAATAGTCAAACAGAAGGAATTGCTTTTAAAAATAATAAAGAGGGATTTGTTTGTTCTGAGCAGTTTGATGTAGGGCAGCTAGAATTACCTCCAAAACTATTGACCTTTTCGATAGCGGACTGGGTAGAAGATGAACCTGTTTCTTCTGTAGATATTGGATCGAATAAATCTTTAGAGGTTTATCCGAATCCTTTTGAGGAAATCTTGTTTATTACCTTTTCTGAAAACCAAAACCAAGCTATTGAGTTTAGTTTGATTAACGCTTTAGGCAACGAATCGTGGAATGGAACAAGACAGGCTGCTCAGCAGTTTGAATTAGCTGGTTTTAAGCAGCTGACTTCTGGTTTTTATACTTTAGTTGCCAAGTCTAAGGATACGATTTGGCAGAGGCGTTTGATTAAGAATTAATAAAGGAGATGGGAATAAAAAAATCCCCAATGATATATTAATGAATAGGTGGGATTGAGTTAAGTAATGTGCAGAATTAAATTTAGCTTGAAATTCAGTACAACTGAGCCCATAATAAAAGAAAGCCCGAACGCAATTAGCATTCGGGCTTTCTTTTTATAAGTACTTATAGTACAAAAACTTTGAGGAACGCAGACTGAGCGAACTTGTCTACTCGGCGCAGCCAGGTAGAGTCGATTTAAGTTTTACTCTTCATCTGGAGCAAAAGCACCAAAGTCAAACATCAAGGTAAAACGCAATGTATTGTCAAGTGGATTTCTTTGATTAGTAGTTGGAACTAAGTAAGAGAAGTTCAAACCAAAAATGTTGTATTTCAAACCAAGACCAACTGTGAAGAATTTACGATTTCCTTTTGTTGCATGCTCAGAGTAGTAACCTGCTCGTACAGCAAATTGCTGATCATACCAATATTCAACACCCATAGAGAACATTAATTCTCTCAACTCTTCAGAGAATCCGTCAGGAGCATCACCAAAAGAACTCAAAACACCACTAAACATTGACTGTTCTTTATAATCAGGAACACCATTACCATCTGTATCACAATCTTCTCCCTGACAAGGAGTAGGCACTAAAAGTTTGTGCATGTCCGCTGCAAAAGTGATGGAATTAAACTCATCGATGTTAAGATTCCAAGCAGCTCCTAAACCAAGGTTAGAAGGGATGAAATCTTTATTGATAGATTTAGTATATGAAATCTTAGTTCCAAGATTTGAAACTGCTAGTCCTAATGAAAGGTCAGATTCCTTACCGTTCATTTTGATTGGCGTTCTATAGCTTAGTGAGAAATCAGCAGCACCTGCAATACCAGGAGTGATTTCAACATTACCTACTGTTTTACCAGAAGCAAGATTAGAATAAATGAATTTTGGCGTTACAGCTACAGAAAGTTTCGGAGAAAGTTTTCGTGCGTAAGCAAAAGCTACTTCAAACTCATTAGGGTTACCATCTCCAAGTGATCCACCATTCTCATCTGTAAAAGCGATGGTTCCTAAAGAAAAGTAGCGTAATGACATACCTATTGTCTGTAAATCATCTATTTGCTTGTAACCAGAAAGGTAAGCCAAGTAAACGTCAGGAATACCAAGTGCACGCAACCAAGGAGTATAGGTAGCAGCAACACTAATGTCTTTATCTACAAAAGCCAGCTTAGAGGCATTATAGTGCATAGAGTTGGCATCTGGAGAAATCGCAACACCTACATCACCCATTGCACCTGAGCGAGCATCTGGTACGATACGCAAAAATGGTACAGCTGTGATAATTGAGTTGACACAAGGACCTCCAGTCGGACTTTCATATTCACCGGAGCTTACATTAAATACACAATTGAACTGTGCGGATGCCTCAAAGGCGATCAGACTAAAAACTAGTAATAAAAGACTTGTTGTTAATTTTTTCATGTCGTATTAATTCTAATATTCTTTTTTCAAAAAGTTTCGCAAATATACTCTTTCTAATAGAAAGTGTTAAGGTTTTTTTGCTGTGTCAAATATCCGCAGTTATATAATGGAAAATAGTACCAAATATTTTACGTTAAGAGTTCTTATTTTTAATCAATTTCTCTGCTTAATTCCTCTAATTTAGTTCAGGCTGTTACTCGCAACGAAAAATTAACTTGGGCATCTGTAATCATTTACCTAAATCTAAACGACAAAGTATTGTGCTTTAGGTAAATGATTGGGACTAAAGATGCTCAAATTATTTTTTGCCACACTTGAATGTCTTATTTTAGGATGACTAATTTCTCAAAATCACTTTCACCTTTTATATTGGCAGAAGGATCACTTAAGGAGCGTACTTTTACTTTATAAACGTAGACTCCACGGCCTAATCTGTCACCATAATCATCTGTACCATCCCACTTTATATCCGTTACTCTGTAGCCCTCAGCATTTACCTGTGTGTGCACCGTTTTGGCCAGTTTACCTGAAACAGTGAAAATCTGAACTTGTACGTCCAACAATTGCCCCGCCAAGTTGTGCTCAAACTGGAAATTGGTACAAGTACTAAATGGATTCGGATAGTTGAGTACATGGTCCAAAGCAGCATCTTCTCCTCCGGCAACAAGAAACTCAGTAAATCCTTCAGAAGAATTGTTGGCTACATCCCAAGCTTTTACCCGAATAGTATGCAAGCCTTCTTCAATATTATACAATGGAAAGCTCACTTCACCTTTTCGGTGATTGTTGACTTCCGCCTCATAAAAATCATTTAAAATATAGGTATTCGAGGTGTTTTGATCTAAAACCCCCGTAAGATCATGGCCAATACTATTACCTGCAACATTGATACCATGGTCGTCAGATAGCTTTACCAGAAGGGTTGGGTTATTATCGGTGAGGCCACCTGTTACGAAATCTTCATCATTCATAAACACTTCGACTATAGGTCCTTCATCGTCTTGAATACCATTTGGATCGGTACCGCCAATAATAATTTGATCATAGTAGCCACGGGCATCTACTTGAGAGCCATCCTCAGCGTAATAGCTGATTTTTCCATATCCATATGCATAGTTGATATCTTTTGGGACAACGAATGTAAAGCTGAAAACACCATTTGTAACACTTGCTCTTCCTTTAAAGAGAATATTTTTTTGCAATTCGAAAGGTCTTACCTGACTGTCATCATCTTGTCCAAGTGTATTGATCGTGATCTTTTTATCAAAAATAGTAGGGTAAACTGTTCCATTGAATGAAGTGTTTATATTGCCATTTTCATCCAGTACTGTTCCTCCAATGGTTACTTCCTGAAGTGCTCTGATGGTATCAATTTGAGAACCAATTGGAGCACCATTTACATGAGTAGTCACAATATCTAAGCTTGGAATAGTAAGTGTTAATGAAGGGTCACCTAGCAAAGTAAATTTACGTGAATTTTCAATTCCTGCCGCTGAATTATTTTTAGCAATTCTAAGTATTTCTCCAATTGGAGGTAGGTAGCCACTTGTCACTTGAAATAAAGTGTCAAACACTTCACGTGTTAGTTTTTCATTAGAACTTGTAAATACGGCACGTGTAGTAGTAAACAAACCGATAGCACCTCCATCTGGCTTCAACATAATTTGCTCACCAGCTGAAGTGAAACTTGCATCGTCATATCCAGCAAAGGAACAAGTCGCTGTCACGAAAAGAGGAAGCTTATCTGCATTGGTCCAATTTGAAATGTCATTGTTGGTTAGTACACGCTCTTGTGCCCATCCTCTTCCACCTCCGTGGCCCATATAATTGAGGGCAAGTACTCCCCTAAATATTGTTCTATTCAAGGCATCCTGAGCTTCAGGGAATCTTGCATCGCCAGAAGTAGATACTTGTTGGTAAGCATCAAAATATATCTTATCAAAATTGAGTACAAGGTGCTCATCTCGTGTATCATCAGCGATAGCATCTGCATCTTTTAGGTGTCTGTTATTGTCTCCATCATCGGCTACGTAAGTTACTCTGTTTTTCCAATCACCTAGGGTAGATTGTTGTGTATCATAGCGAATTATTTTATCAACAACTCCATTTGATTCTTCTAATGTTTTTACGGGAATACGACCTACTGCGATCTCCATATCACCAGCCAATGAACCTCCGTCATCATCTGTAAGCAAGGCGAAATAATCGTCACTAGGAAAAGCAAAAACGGGATGTAGTGATTGTTCTGTTTCGTAAACAGGAATAAAGTTTTTACTGTCACCACCAATATTTCTGGCATCAAAACTTCCATCTCCCATCAATAATAAATATTTGAACTGACCGCTTCTATCAAATAGCATTTTTGCAAAATCGCGGATGGCTGTTGGATCTACTCTTCCCGAAGAGAATTCATTGTATAGTTTGTTAATGTCAACTAATTCAATAGTCAAATTGCTATGTGATGACCGGTGTTCAGCAAAACGTTGAACAGCTTGTAGGAAATCATTGTGATAAACGATGACCATGTCTACATTTTGAATGCCGTGATAGTTTTGGTTAGGAACTACTCCAATTGCTTCAGGAGCAGAGTATGCTGCATTTGGGTCAAAGGCAATGAATGAGTGCAGTTTGTTATCATTTTGAATGCCAAACGATAAATTAGAACCTGATTGTGTAGTTCCAGAAACGAGTTTAGTTTCAACGGATGTCGTTATATCCCAAACTAAAGTAGAAGCATTTGCTCCGCTTAACTGGAAACCAGATGTTGCAAAATTGAGTGAGTTAGCATCATAGAATGCAATTGGATTTGTTTCAACAACTAAATTTTTTCTAAGGTTAAGTTCAATATAATCGAGCCATCCTTTGTTGGTTCCATCACCAACAGAAGGATAAGAGATATCTATATCAAAGGTTTCAGAAGAAGTATTGAAAAGAACGTCCTGTATTTTGTCGTTTGCATATTGAGATTCAGGGTTGGTTAAAATTACTGGCGGAAAATTCTGGCTAGTGCTTGTTTGCCCTCCTGCTGTAACCGAGTAACTGGAACTACCATTATTGCTTCTTCCCGCAAATTTGACCGTCATTTTAATAGATTCATCAGTCTTTAAATTGGGAATATTGAAGTTATAGGTTTTATCGCGAGTTGGATTGAAAATATCACCATACCAAGCCTGACCAGATCCTTGAGAGTTTGGAGAGTCAGCAAGAAGGTTGCGCTGATCATCTTCATATCGTGTATCATGTTGGCAAGAAGAGGAGGTATATTCAGTGTTAGAAATGGAAGGAATAACATGGTCTGCATCACCAACTCGTTTTCCATTTTCTCCATCTACCTTTATGAAATAATAGTTTTTTGTGTCGTAAATGTTGGTGTTTTTGTGAAAACGTCTATTTTCTGTATCGAAAGACCAATTATCTGGGCCTTCTGCATAAAATAGAATGAAGTCTTCGTTATCAAAACTTCCATCACCTTGGCCTGTGATATAGATTGAGTTTTCTTGAAGGTCATCGTATCGTTCTGTAATGACTGGTGAAGGCAAAGGGCCACCACCATTACCGTAAATTTTTATCTTGGAGGGATCGACATTCTCAATAGGAATTCCTAGGTCATTTTTAAGGAAATCAAAGCTTAGTTTGTGAATACCTGTTTCGGTAATGGCAATTTTATAGTTAGTACCTTCACTAAGTATAGAGGTGTAGGTATTATCTCCACGAGTATTGCTTGTTCCTTGTTGTGTTGAGAACCTTGCGCGAAGTTCAAATGAAACCAATCGTTCGAAACTATTAGTTCCAGTTTTTCGAATAGGAATGAATTTGACGTTAGCGAAATAGTCATTTCTATTTTGACGTACAGATGCTTCAAACACAATATCAGTTGATAAGACATCATCATCGGAAGAAGCAGTCTTTTGAAATGGTTCATATTGGGCATTGATTATTTCAATGTCAATTGTTCCCATAGATGGAACTTGAAATCGTTCATTATGATAGGGTAGCGAAGGAGCAATACTCCCAAATTGAGCACCACTGAAATTCCAAATCTCCAAAGGGAAACTTCCTGTAGGATTATGGACAATAGGGGTGTCATCCCAATTGAGTGTCTTTTGTAATGTGAAAGTTTGCGCAGAAACTTGCACTAAAAGCATCGATAATAAGACGAATGGAAGAAATTTTTTCATAATTTGCATGAATAATGAATTGGGGACAGTATAGTTGAAACAAATTGGCAATTTCAATAAGAAAAATTACGTTTGTTTGATTGTTATAGAAACGTTAATAGATAAGGGGTATTGTCTTAGAAATAACAGGCTCCCGACATATTTTGTTATTTAACAGAGAAGCTTTTAAGTGTCAGCTAAGATTAGCTAGGGTCCTTGTTTATACACTCAATCGCCTAAATATATTAACGGCTATAAACTTAATAAAGCTTGAAGTATAAAAAGCTCTTTTTTACGTTCAATTTGAGCTATTTCAGTCTTTTTGTCGCCTCACAACTCAATTTAGAAGTTAGAATTTCGTTTTTTGAGAGCGATCACAAAATTTTTTACCATAAAGATAAGAGTCAATGATTAGACGTTTGCTGGTTATTTTAACATTAGTTGGGTTAATTTCCTTTAATGCGCAAGCACAGGACCCCATTTTTAGTCAATACTATTCTGCTCCATTGCAGATAAACCCTGCTTTTGCCGGACACGGTTATGCACCATCTTTTGCACTTAATTACAGGAATCAATGGCCTTCCCTTAATGCTTATACCACTTATGCGGCATCCTACGATCAATATTTGGACTATCTTAATAGCGGCTTTGGTGTAATGATTTTGGCAGATGATGCAGGTGAAGGGCTTTTAAAAATGACCAAAGTTTCAGGAGTTTATGCATACCGACTGAAAATAAATGATGAATTCTTTGTTAAACTGGGAGCTGAAGCTAGTGTGGTTCAGGCCAGATTAGATTGGAGTCGATTGGTATTTTTAGATCAGATTGATGTTGAGAATGGACCTATTTCTCCAGGAGGAACTCCATATCCAACAGAGGAGGAACAACCTGAAAATCTGACCAATGTTTATTTTGATGCTTCTGCAGGGCTATTGCTTTATGGAAAATCTCTTTATGGTGGTTTTGCAATCAAACATCTAAATACCCCCAACGAATCTTTCTTAAATATTAATAATAATCTAAATGGAGGTTTACCTTTGAGGTATACAGTTCATGCTGGAGCAGAAATCAGCCTTTCACAAAGCAATAAAAGAGAAGGTGCTCCGTTTATATCTCCGAATCTTTTGTTTGTCAGACAGGGTGATTTTGGGCAGCTCAACATAGGAGCTTATGCAGGGATGGGGATGATTTTTGGAGGAGTTTGGTATAGAAACGCTCAGTCTAATGCAGATGCTGTAATCGCCTTGATTGGTGTACAAAAAGGTATTTTTAAAATCGGATATAGTTACGACGTTACGGTTTCAGGATTAGCCAGTGAATCTGGAGGATCTCATGAAATTTCCGTAAGTTTTAGATTTAGAGAACCGGGTGTTGACTTCAATGATTGCTTTCAAATGTTCAGATAGTCTAATATGGGCACTGATTTTGCAACGAATTGTACAATATTTACGGTTCACCATAACTATTTTCTTTTTTTCTTTATATTTGAGGTCTAATTTTCAAAAAAAACAAGTTAGTACAATGAAAAAACTGCTGAAGCTAGTTCCAGTCTTATGTTTGTCTTTGTTCATGCTTAGCTCTTGCGGCAAAAAAGAACGTTCTGCAACCACAGGTTGGAAATACAATGATCAAAAATGGGGTGGCTTTGAGAAGCTAGACTATGAAGGTCAGGCAACGGGACCTAATCTCGTACTTATTCAAGGTGGTACATTCACCATGGGTTTTACTGAGCAAGATGTAACTTACGATTGGCACTCTATTCCACGTCGTGTTACTGTTTCTTCTTTTTATATGGATGAAACTGAAGTAGCAAATATCGATTACAAAGAATATTTGTATTGGATTGACCGTGTTTTTAGTGAATCATACCCAGAAGTTTACTTAAACGCGTTACCTGATACACTAGTATGGCGAGAGGAGCTTTCTTACAATGAGCCTTTCGTTGAAACCTATTTCCGTCACCCTTCTTATGACAATTATCCTGTAGTCGGTGTAAACTGGTTACAGTCTAATGAATACTGTAAATGGAGAACGGATCGTGTAAACGAAATGATTCTTATTGAAAAAGGTATTCTAAATCCGAATTCAGAGCAAAAGGATGAAGATAACTTCAACACAGAGTCATACTTGGTTGGTCAATACCAAGGAGATGTAAGAAAAAACAAAAAAGACATACGTACAGGTGGTGAAAGAGCTGTACGTTTTGAAGATGGTATTTTATTGCCTTCTTATAGATTGCCAACTGAGGCAGAGTGGGAATATGCTGCTCTTGCACTTATTGGTAAACAAACATCTGAAAAAGATGAGCGTATCTCTGATCGTCGTATCTATCCATGGGATGGTAACACAGTTCGTTTCCAGAAGCGTACTAAAGATCAGGGTGAAATTCTTGCGAACTTTAAGAGAGGTCGTGGTGATTATATGGGTATGGCTGGTAAATTGAATGATAATGCGCATATCCCTTCTGATGTACGTGGTTATATGCCAAACGATTTTGGCCTTTATCACATGGCTGGTAATGTTAATGAATGGTGTATGGATTTATATCGTCCTTTGACTAGTCAAACATTGAGAGATGTTGAAAACCATGATTTGAATCCTTATCGTGGGGGTAAATTTGAGACTAAAGTTCTTGACGAAAATGGTGCGCCAGTTGAAAAAGATAGCTTAGGTCGTGTCCGTTACCGTTACGTAGAAGATGATGAAGTTGCAACACGTGAAAACTATAAGCGTGGTCAGGTATATAACTACCTTGATGGTGATAAAGAATCTTTTGTTCTTTATGATTATGGAAAAACGTCATTAATTTCTGATAAGTCAAGAGTAATCAAAGGTGGTTCATGGGCAGATCGTGCTTACTGGATGTCTCCTGGTTCTCGTCGATTTAAAGAAGAAGATAAGTCTGATCGTACCATTGGCTTCCGTTGTGCAATGACTCGTACTGGTGGACCAGTAGGAAACGAAGATACAGGCGGAAATAAGTTTAAGACTAAGCGTAAGAAGACAAAGAGAAGATATAAGTAGTCTATGGCTATTTGAAATATAGATTTTAAATCTAAAAGGAGTCTCCACATTTTTATTTATAATGTGGAGACTTTTTTTTATGCCCATTTTGACCAATATATTAAAGGTCAGGTGAGATTATCTAGTTACAGTTTTTTGATATGACACAGATAGAACTTTTATATAAAAATTATAAGGATCACCCAAAGGTGGTCACTGATAGTAGGAAGATCGAGGAAGGGTGTATTTTTTTCGCACTTAAGGGACCTCGATTTAATGGGAATGAATATGCAGTCCAAGCTATTGAGAAAGGTGCTCATATGGCTGTGATTGATGAGGAGCCGGCACATATGGGCGATCGTTTTTTCTTGGTTGATGATGTGCTTGAGAGCTTACAATCTTTGGCGCGTCACCACCGTCGCCAGTTTACGATTCCACTAATCGCTATTACCGGAAGTAATGGTAAAACAACGACAAAGGAATTACTCAGTGCGATTCTAAGTAGCCATTATCCAACTCATTTTACAAAGGGTAATTTCAATAATCACATAGGAGTACCGCTTACTTTATTAGAAATGCCTGTAGACACAGAAGTAGCAATTATAGAAATGGGAGCTAATCATGTAGGTGAGATTAAGCTGTTATGTGAGATAGCTGAGCCCACTCATGGATTAATTACGAATATAGGAAAAGCCCATTTGGAAGGTTTTGGAGGTTTGGAGGGAGTGAAACAGGGTAAGTCAGAATTGTATCGGTTTCTTGAAGGAAATGGAGGAATGGTCTTTATTAATCAGGATGAGCGTTATTTAGAAGATTTAGCATTGACGAATCCTTATAAAGTCTTTTATCAGGAGAGTCAAGACCCTGACCCGAGTTGCCCCGTTCTTGAAACAAAATTAATTTCTTCTAGGCCATATGTTGTTGCTGGGTTTAAGGAAATGGCAGAAATGATAGAAGTACATTCAAATCTGACAGGTGATTATAATTTTAATAATATTATGACGGGGATTTCGCTAGGGCGTTATTTTAAAGTACCAGAAGAAAAGATCAAGTCGGCAATAGAAGGATATGTCCCTACCAATAATAGATCTCAGCTATTGAAAATTGATTCCAATACCTTTCTGATGGATGCTTACAATGCAAATCCTGATAGCATGCAGTTAGCATTAGGTAATTTTGCAAAAGCAAAAGAGCCTAAGAAAGTTGTAATCCTTGGAGATATGCTTGAATTGGGGGAATATAGCGACACAGAGCATGATAACATTCTGAAATTTGCTGATACCTTGCCAATTGAGCAAATACTAACGGTCGGTGCTGAGTTTGGTGTCGTGAACTATAAATCGGATCGGATAAAACATTTCAAGGACGTAGACGCGCTTAAAGAATGGTTTACCGAGCAATCTTTTAGTAATACTTATTTCCTATTAAAAGGATCAAGGGGAATTCGTCTTGAAAAATTGCTTGATCTTTAGGAGAATTTTTTGAACGCATTGATCAGTCGTTCTGGAATTTCTTCTTGACAAGCCATCTTATAATCTTCATAGGAGCAAGGTATAAGATGATGACGATCGTGCTTTTTCTTTGTTTTTACAGGAACCTGTATCCACCATCGGCCACTTTTATTACTTTTCCAAAAGGTAATTTGATGTGCTAGCTGCTTGATTTCTACGATATACTCAATCAATCCTTCATTCGATGTTGGAAATTCAAATTTTCTTCCAGCAAAGCCATCTATAAAATACCAGATCATTTGAGCAATTACCTTAGCTGTCTGATCTTCATTGTCATGTATAGCAGAATAGCCATAGATGCCAAATGAGCTAAGCTTATCGCTCATGCCTGCATATCTACAAATTTGGCAAGCTTCTTCTGAAAACATACCACTGGGAGAAGGTTTGAGAACACCAGGGGCTTCAGTCTGTTTTAATGCGGACATGCTAAAGCTAAGGAGGTCTGCATCTCGTATTAAAGGTTCAATTGCCTCTATGTCTGATTTTATTTTACCAAGCCCAGTATTATCCAAGTGATCTTCATCAAAAAGTTTCCTTGCTTCTGCAGACATGAAATGAGCCTGAGAGCCAAGTACCTCAAGGTGAAAGAGATTTGGCTCCTTAGTTTTTAAAATAGTATTTAAGTAATTTACGGAATCTGTATTTTCTTCCGACGAAAAGCGAACCTGCTCATCTACAATAGCAATATTAACCAGTGATTGTCTACTTTTATGAGCCTGAAATTGAGCAAGGGTAAGTTGTTCATTTTGACCAATAATGAGAGGAAAGATGTTACTATCTAATAATTCTTTAATAATAGGAATTAAAAAAGAGATATCGTCTTTTCTTGCATTACCTAAGTCAGAGATGGCTAGGTTCTTGAAAGGGAAAGAAAGTTCATAGAGGGTCTTTCTAACCATATCTGATTGATAACCGATGCCAATGATGGCAATCTGAGTCTCAGAGATATCCGGGAATTGGTCATCATGGATAGAAATACAGCTTCCAAAGCTATTGAATTGAGGAGTAGAAACTGAGAATAATTTTTCGGAATCAATCGGGCTTAACCAATTTTGCAACATAGTGTATCAAGTATTTTCACAAAAGTATGATTATTTGTTAATATTTAAGTGCTGGGACATAATTAGGTTAACATTAAATAGGTGAAGGGTTTTAGCTCTAATTGACTAAAATTTAGGTTTCATCTTTTTGGCTGTAGTCTAAAGTTTGGCCTAAAAGACACAGAAATTATTATTTAGTTTAAATTGAGTAACTGCTTACTTACCTTCAAACGAGAGCCTTAAGCGAGTGCTTAAGTCCTGAAGAATTTTAACAAATCATATTAATAGCCTTGTATTTTGAAAAAAGGGGGCATTTTAAAGAGGAATGATTGAAACCTTAACTAAACGGACTCCGTATTAGTCCTAGAACCTGCTAGTTAAATAATCACAAATCCGGTATTGCAACAGACACTATTTGTTGCTTACTGCTATTTAGGAAGAAATAAGCCTCTGTTTAGGGCTTAAAAGAAGATTTGCACTGATTATGATCTGTACAAATTCCGAACTATCAAAATGTTGGCATTTTACCGATATCACCTAGTAGATAAATTGGTATAAAAAGTATAGCCAAATAATATATGTTTCGGGGTGTAAAATCACTTAATATTATTGTTTAGAGCCTCGTAGAACTTTTGTTAATAGCTTTGTGAGGGATACTCATAAAATATATTAATTAATTGTAATTCATTTAGGCTGAGTTCACTACTAGAGAATAAAAAAAGGTAGATTATTCGTCGTTTTTAGTGACCAATCTGCTGAATTTTAGTCATAAATAAATATAGAAATGTTTTTATGTTTTAGATTACTAAAAAAAGGCAACATTTGTTTGTTGCGTTAAAAAAAATCAATACATTTGCATTTCTAGTGGCCATTATGGTCTTTTAGAAATATCTATTTGTTAATCATCAAAGTAAAAACCCTATGACAAGGAAAATTATTCTATTTGTGCTCCTAGTTGTCACCTCATTTAATTACGAGGCCATTGCTCAGGACGCCGCTACAAGGGACTTCAAATCAAAGGCTAAGGCTGATAAATGGGAAGCAGGACTTCATATTGGACATGCCATGATAACTGGAGATGTCGATTGGAAGTCTAACTTCGGAGTTGGTCTTTTCGCCCGAAAATCACTTGACCACATTTTTTCTGTACGTGCAGACATCGGATACACGGCATTTAAAGGTAAAGAAAAAGAAAACACTCGGGAAGTTGATGCTTCAAGATATAATTTTGCATCTGACTGGCTACCTGAATACGAATCTTCTTTAATCGGTGGTGATATCACTCTATTGGCAAGTCTTAACCAATTTAAGTTTGCAAAGAAAAGAAAAGTTAACCCTTATCTATTTGCTGGTGCTGGTGTTGCAAGCGCTAAGTCAACGGCTATCGAAGGAGATCGCGAATTCGATGTGATCGAAGATATAGGTTTTGACGACGAATGGAGCGTTTCTCCATACATCACTGGTGGTGCTGGATTAGGTTTCCGTTTAAATGACAGAATTAGCTTAACTATCGAGCACAAAATGGTTCGTGTATTAGGACGTGGAAACGACCTTATGGACGCTGTTGAGTGGAATGGAACAGTTAATGACAGAGTAATCACTGCTAGTGAAGACCTTGCTCACTATACTAACCTACGATTAGGTATTGCTCTAGGTAAGAAAGATAAGTCTGAGCCATTATGGTGGTCCGACAATCCTTTAGACCTTATCTCTGAAGATATTGCTGAGCTTAAAGCTCGTCCAATTCTTGACCTTTCAGATGATGATGAAGATGGTGTAATCAACATGCTTGATCAAGAACCTGAAAGTGAAAAAGGTTATGCTGTAGATACTCGTGGTGTTGCTCTTGATAGCGATGGTGACGGTATCGTTGACGGTAAAGATGCTGAGCCTTACTCTCCAATCGGTTACGAAATCGATGCAAAAGGTGTTGCTCAGATTCCTCCAGTAGAAACTTTAAGCGAAGCTGACGTTAACAAAATTGTTGACGCTAAAATCGCTCTTATCGACCTAACTGGTGGACAAAGTAGAGCTGACTGGTTCTTGCCTATGATTCACTACGATTTGGACAAGTACAGTATCAAGAACTCTGAGTATGGTAAATTACACCAGGTTGCTCAGGTTATGAAGTCTCACCCAGACTTGAATGTTCTAGCTACTGGTCACACTGATCGTTTATCTGGCGATTGCTATAATAACGTTCTTTCTTACAATCGTGCTAACGCAGCTATCGATTACATGGTAAGCAAGTATGGTATTGATAGAAGCCGTTTCATCCTAAACTGGGGTGGTGAAAATAATACGCTAATTTCTACTAACAGTGGCAACTTGATGAACCGTCGTGTTGAATTCACTGTAGCTAATGGCGAAACAGGAATGGCACGTCCAGACTGTGGAGTTGGAAACGCTGGAAGTGGTGGAAGTGGTACTAAGTACTCTGGAAACAAAGAAGCGGGTTACTAATAACAAGCTACTTCATTATAATAAAAAAGCCTGTTGGATTTTCCAGCAGGCTTTTTTATGTCTATAAGTGATTGTTATTTAGAATTGTCCAGTTGATATCATTACTAAAGTGCAAGCAATAACAGTTTCGATATTATTATCTTTTAATAATTTAAGGAGGGAAGCGTTTTCAGTTCCAGGGTTGAAAATAACTCGTTTGGGCTTTAGACTCAATAAATAGTCGTAATAAGCTTCTTGGCGTTTAGCGTTTAGATATAGGGTAATGGTATGAATACCCTCAATGTGAACTTTATCAATAAGAATAGGTAAACCTTCGATAAAACTATTTTTTCTAATGCCTACAGGAACCACTTCGTGGCCATTATTAATTAGCCGTTGAACAGCCAGATAAGAATATCTTTCAGGATTGGGAGAGGCACCAAGAACTAAGGTTTTCATAATTTAATTTATTTAAGTGCTAGGCTAAAATTAAGTTAGCGTACTTACAGCAAACCCGCTTGAAGCTAATAGCTAGCAAGCGGGTTTGTGATTTTTTAAATGTTCTACCTTATCAAATTAATAAACGAACAGGGTCTTCCAATATACCTTTTAAGGTGTTAAGGAATTTAGCACCGCTTGCACCATCAACAACTCGATGGTCACAGGATAGTGTAACTTTCATCATATTACCAACCACTAGTTCACCATCTTTTACAATTGGCTTGCTTATGATTCCTCCTACAGCAAGAATACAGGCATCAGGTGGATTGATAATAGCTGTAAATTCTTCAATACCGAACATTCCAAGATTTGAAATGGTAAAAGTATTACCGCTCATTTGATCAGGTTGCAATTTTTTGTTTTTAGCTTTTCCAGCTAAATCACGAACTTCAACGTTGATTTGAGAAAGTGACTTCATATCAGCATACTTAATTACAGGAACCAGTAAGCCATCTTCGACAGCAACTGCTACACCAATATTGATATTTCCATTTTGACGGATTCTATCTCCAAGCCAAGAGGAGTTGATGGCTGGATGTTGCTTTAGAGCACCAGCTACTGCTTTTACCACAATATCATTGAAGGATATCTTTACAGGAGCAACAGCATTCATACTTTTACGTGCTTCCATGGTTTTGCCCATATTAATCTCAACAGTGAGATAAAAATGAGGTGCACCAAACTTACTTTCACCCAATCTGCGTGCAATAACCTTACGCATTTGGCTGACAGGAGTGTCTATAGAAGGACTGTCTGGGTTTAATGTAAATGCTTGAACAGATTGTGCACCATCAGTAGGAACAGACTCTTTGCCATTGCTTTTCGCTGCAGGTTTATTTTCTAAGTAAGCCTCGACATCCTTTTTTACGATTCTTCCATTGTCTCCAGTGCCGCTTATCATTGCTATATCAACTCCTGCTCCTTGCGCAATAGATTTAGCAAGAGGAGAAGCTTTTACTCGCTTTGAAGAATCAGAAGTAACTACAGGGGCTGGAGATACAGCAGCAATAGGGGCTACAGGTGCCGGAGACGAAACTTCAAGCTTTTGAGGAGCCGGAGCTTCTTCTTTGACAGGAGCTGGAGCAGCTGTTTCAGATTCAGCTGCAGCTAAAGCCGCTTTGTAATCTTCCCCTGCTTCTCCCATCACAGCAAGTATACCGTTGACAGCTACTGGGCCTTCTTTTACCCCAATATAAAGTAATACACCATCTTGATAGGATTCCAATTCCATGGTAGCTTTATCCGTTTCAACCTCAGCGAGTACATCACCCGGTTCAACGACATCGCCTACTTTTTTTAACCAGCCTACAATTACACCTTCTTCCATGGTGTCACTCATGCGGGGCATTCTAATGACTTCAGCCATAATTTTATTAATTTTTTTTGATCTCTATGATAAAACCTTTTAATTGATAAATGGTTTGCCATAAAAGTAATTTTTCTGATAATAGTAAGCCTCAAAACAATTCTGAGATGACTTACCTTCAAATAATTAAATTTTAAGGTAAATTGAAATTATCAGGTTAGATAGTCAGTACGCTACAAAAATGCGATATTTAATCAAGAATTTGCAACTCATATTAATTTTTTTTGATGATAAATATTAGTCTTATGGGTTTAAACTCTAAAAAGTCTCCTTTTGATTGCTTTTTTGGAGCTAGGAAAGGTCTGATGATTCACCACTTACTTATTAATTCTTAAATTTGCGCTATGAATTTTTCATCAACATTAATAGAAGAAGCAGTCAATGCTTTTTCAACTTTACCCGGAATAGGCAAGAAAACGGCTCTTCGTTTGGTACTGCATCTGATTAGTCAGGAAGGTGCAGCGACTGAACAGTTGACAACTGCTTTGACTCAAATGCGCAGAGGGATCAAAAACTGTAAAGTGTGTGCTAATATATCCGATCAGGACACCTGTAATATTTGCATTGATCCACGGAGAGATAAATCTACGATTTGTGTAGTCGAAAGTATTCGAGATGTGATGGCAATTGAAGACACCGCTCAATATAAAGGGGTATATCACGTTTTAGGTGGTGTTATTTCTCCTATAGAGGGAATAGGCCCTGCAGATATAAATATTGATCAACTTTTGAATCGACTAAAAACGGACAAGGTCAAAGAGCTAGTGATGGCGATCAGTCCTACCATAGAAGGGGATACTACTATTTTCTTTATTTCAAAGGAGGTACGAGAAACAGGGGTAAAAGTGAGTACACTTGCTCGTGGAATTTCTTTTGGAGGGGAGTTGGAATATGCAGATGAGGTAACCCTTGGTCGCTCTATAGTAGCAAGAATACCTTATCAAGATCAGGGAGAATAAAAACAGCTAATGAAGCTTTCGATAATTATTGTTAATTATAATGTCAAGTATTTTCTTGAGCAGGCTTTACTATCTGTCCGGATTGCTTGTGCTAACCTGGAGGCAGAGGTATTTGTGGTTGACAATAACTCGGTAGACGATTCTGTAAAAATGGTGCGGGAAAGTTTTCCGGAAGTAAAGCTTATCGCAAATAAAGATAATGTTGGTTTCTCTACAGCTAACAATCAAGCCATTCATCAATCAAAAGGCGAGTATGTTTTATTGCTCAACCCAGATACGGTGGTGGAAGAAGATACTTTTGAAAAAGTAGTTGCCTTTATGGATGTACATCCTGAAGGTGGGGGACTAGGGATTAAGATGATTGATGGCTCCGGAAATTTTTTACCAGAGAGCAAGCGTGGCTTTCCATCTCCTTTTGTTGCTTTTGCAAAAGCTTTTGGCCTTTCAAAACTATTTCCCAAATCAAAAACATTCAATCATTATCATCTTGGTTATTTAGACAAAGAAGAAAATCATGAGGTCGAGGTACTAGCAGGAGCTTTTATGCTTTTGCGTAAATCAATATTAGATGAAATTGGATTGCTGGATGAGACCTTTTTTATGTATGGTGAAGATATTGATCTGTCATATCGGATTGTCAAAGCAGGGTATAAAAATTATTACTTTGCTGATTCGACGATCATTCATTACAAAGGAGAGAGTACAAAGAAAGGTAGTCTAAATTATGTAAAAGTTTTTTACAACGCAATGATCATTTTTGCGCGCAAACACTTTCAAGGAGAAAAAGCTTGGATGTTTGTTATGATAATGAAGATGGCGATTTATTTTCGGGCATCCATTACTGTTGTTGGAAACTTGATTCGTCAAATGTACATGCCGCTACTTGATTCAATCGTGATCTTTTTTGGAATGTACTTTTTAAAAGACTTTTGGGCTAATTATTATTTTAATGACCCCAATTATTATGGTTCTTCATTCCTTTCGTTTAACACTCCGCTTTATATTGCCATCTGGATTTCTGGAATTTATTTGAGTGGGGGCTATGATATAAATGCGAATATCCGAAAACTAATTAGAGGACTTTTATTTGGAACAATTTTACTGGCAGCTGTTTATGGGTTTTTGGATTTACAATACCGACCTTCCAGAATTTTAATTATACTAGGTGCCATATGGGCAGTTTTGTCAACAACAAGTTTGCGATTCTTATGGCATTTTCTACGACATGGAAATTTTAATTTTGGGATTGAAAAAACACATAACTTAGCTATCGTTGGCTCAGTAGAAGAAAGTCAACGGGTACGAAACCTTCTGATGCAAGCAGAACTACAGCGAAATTTTATAGGAACAGTTGCTCCTCCTAAAGTAGATGAACCTGAACAATATCTAAGTAATATAGATCAACTAGATGAAGTAGTTCATATTTACCAAGTGGATGAATTGATCTTTTGTTCTAAAGATATTTCTTCGCAAGATATTATGCATTGGATGAGCAAACTCGGCCCTGATTATACTTATAAAATAGTACCAAAGGAAAGTCTTAGTATTATTGGGAGTAGCTCTAAGAATACAGCAGGCGAGTTGTACACCATTGATATTCGTTTTCAAATAACAGAGCGAATAAATAAAAGAAATAAGCGGTTTCAGGATATCTTGGTATCCATAGCCTGTTTACTACTTTCACCGATTCTAATTTTTATAGTAAACAATAAGTCAGTTTACTTTAAACGAATCTTTGAAGTACTATTCGCTAGGAAAAGTTGGGTCGGGTATATTCCGGAAACGGAAAAACAAAATAATCTACCCACGATTAGCTTAGGAGTATTCTCACCCTTAGATGCAATTCGTTTGAAAAAGATAGATGAGCATACAGTTAAACGAATGAATTTTCTCTACGCCAAAGATTACAATACTTCTAACGATCTGGATATTATCTGGAAAGGACTTATGAAGCGATAGTGCCATTCTCATTAAACTAAATCGTTCTTTGATAAATAACGTAATCAATGTTAAAATGCAAGCGAAAGTGACCGAAGAAAACGTTGATTTTATCATTGGATTCTATCACGGGATTTGTCAAAGAACTAACTAAATTATATATGCTTTTAGAAGAAATTAAAAAACGTGCTCAGCAGGTATTTCCTGAAGTTGTGAAAAATAGAAGGCATTTGCATGCAAATCCAGAATTATCTTACAAAGAGATAAATACAGGCCAATTCATTGCAAAACAATTGGGCGAGCTTGGAATTGCACACGAACATGGTTGGGCAGAAAATGGGGTTGTTGCAATCATCGAAGGAAAAAAGAAAGGGGATAAAGTAATTGCATTAAGGGCAGACATTGATGCCTTGCCGATTACAGAAGCTAATGAGGTATCTTATAAATCAACAGCAGAGGGCATCATGCATGCATGCGGACACGATGCTCATACGGCGTCTTTGTTGGGAACGGCAATGATACTCAATGATGTACGGGAACATTTTGGGGGAACCATAAAATTAATTTTTCAACCTGCTGAAGAAAAGCTACCTGGAGGTGCATCCATCTTGATAAAAGAAGGTGTACTAGAAAACCCAAAACCACTAAGCATCTTTGGACAGCATGTGCATCCACCACTTGAAGCAGGTAAGATAGGGCTCTGTCCTGGTCGCTACATGGCATCTGCTGATGAATTGTACATGACGGTTAAGGGAAAAGGCGGGCATGGTGCTTTGCCACAAAATTGCGTAGACCCATTAGTCATTGTTTCTAACATAGTACTTTCTTTACAGCAAATTGTTAGCAGAAATGCTAATCCTTATATGCCAACAGTATTGACATTCGGAAAAATAAATTCAGTAGGAGGTGCTACCAATATAATTCCTGATGAAATAAAGTTAGAAGGTACTTTTCGAACTATGGACGAAGAGTGGAGAGAAGAGGCTCATCGTAAAATGATCCACATGGCTGAGCAAATTGCAGACGGATTTGGCGGAAGTTGTGAGTTTAAAGTAGTCAAGGGCTATCCGGTTTTGCATAATAATGAAGAGCTCACTGCAAAAGCAAAGCAATACGCTATTGAATATTTGGGGGTAGAGCAGGTAGTTGATCTTCCTCCTCGCATGACAGCAGAGGACTTTTCCTATTATTCTCAAGTAATACCAGCCTGTTTTTATCGTTTAGGAACTGGTAACAAGGCAAGAGGTATTACATCTCCAGTACACACCAATACATTTGATATTGACGAGAAAAGTTTGGCTTTGAGTACAGGACTCATGGCATGGATGGCGATAAAAGAGTTGGAAGCAAGTTAAGGATCTCTTAATTAATGAGTTAAAATTTAATAATTATAACTTGTTGACCCGCCAAATACTAATATATAGATTTTTTTTGCATTTTTTATTTCTAAAAGTAACTAAATGAAAGAATTTGGCGTTAAAATTGAAGGTAAACCTCTAGAGTATAACACCTTTTATATTACGGAAAACAAAAATCAATTTTAGTATGGCAAAGATTTTAGTAGTTGATGATGAGTCAAGCATCCGCAAAACCCTACGCGAGATTCTTGAGTTTGAGAAATACGATGTAGATGAGGCTATTGATGGCCTTGATTGTATGGTAAAACTTAAGAAGAGTTCCTATGATGTGGTCATCATGGATATTAAAATGCCCAAAATGGATGGGATGGAAGCATTGGAAAGAGTAGCATTACTGGCTTCTGATACGCCAGTAATTATGATCTCAGGTCATGCTAACATAGACACAGCTGTAGAGGCAGTGAAAAAAGGTGCCTTTGACTTTATTTCTAAGCCACCGGATCTTAACAGAATGTTGATCACTGTTCGAAATGCAATGGACAAATCAAGTCTGATTACCGAGACTAAGGTGTTGCAGCGAAAGGTTTCGAAAAGAAAGAATCAGGAAATCATTGGAGCATCTCCGTCCATTACTAAAATAAAAGAAACAATAGAAAGAGTAGCACCTACTGATGCACGTGTTTTGATCACAGGATCAAACGGTACAGGTAAAGAATTAGTGGCTCGTTGGATGCACGAAAAAAGCTCTCGAGCTAAGTATCCTATTATTGAAGTAAACTGTGCTGCGATTCCTTCTGAATTGATCGAGAGTGAATTGTTTGGCCACGAAAAAGGTTCCTTTACTTCTGCACACAAACAACGTATTGGTAAATTCGAATCAGCTAACGGTGGAACTATCTTCCTTGATGAAATCGGAGATATGAGTTTGAGTGCTCAAGCAAAAGTACTTCGTGCTTTGCAAGAAAATAAAATTACAAGAGTAGGTGGTGAGAAAGAGATAAAAGTAGATGTAAGAGTTGTAGCAGCAACGAATAAAGACCTTCGGGAAGAGATTCGATGTAAGCGTTTTCGTGAGGATCTTTATCACCGTTTAGCAGTTATCATCATTAACGTACCACCATTGAATGAGCGCCGAGAGGATATTCCTGCCTTGGTTGATCACTTCAACAAAATGGTTTGTGATGAATATGGGGTGTCTCCTAAGAAAGTAACGAAAGAGGCAATGCTCTCATTGAAAAATGTAAACTGGAGTGGTAATATTCGTGAACTTCGAAATGTCGTTGAACGTTTGATCATTCTTAGTGGTGAAGAAATCAACGAAGAAGATGTGATGCGTTTTGTAGTACCTAACAGCGAAGAAGAAGTGAGCGAATTTAAAAAAGTATTTGAACGCTTCAATAACGTTGACGATTTACACAAATTCATCGAAAAAGAATATTCTAATTTCAAAGCGTCCTAAGGACATGGTTTTAAAATAACTTCAAGACTTTGAAATTGTAAAAAAAATCATTAACTAGCAAGGCCTGTCAATTTTGACGGGCCTTGTTATGTATGATAAACTTACATAAAAGAAAAGAACCGAGAAAAACAAAAGGTGTAGTTGTGGCACTACCACCTCAAAACACAATTTTGTTAACACTAAAAAAAAACTAAAAAATGAGTAATTCTGAAACGAACCCCACTGGAAGACATATGAAACAATGGAGTAAAATTAAAGGTGAAAATGCTTGGACTATGTTCAAGGTAATCTCTGAGTTTGTTGAAAGCTTTGAGGTAATGAACAATATCGACCCTTGTATTTCTATTTTTGGTTCTGCGCGTACCAAACCAGAAGATAAATACTACAAACTTGCCGTTGACGTAGCACACAAACTTACCCTTGAGGGATTTGGTGTGATTACTGGAGGAGGACCTGGTATCATGGAAGCTGGTAACAAAGGTGCTTCTATGAGCGAAGACGGTTTGTCCGTTGGACTAAACATTGACTTGCCTTTTGAGCAAAGCCACAATCCATACATTGATCCAGAGCACAATCTAAACTTCCGTTACTTCTTCGTACGAAAAGTGATGTTCGTAAAATATGCACAGGCATTTGTTGTACTTCCTGGTGGTTACGGAACAATGGACGAACTATTTGAAGTACTAACACTTATTCAGACTAAAAAAATCACTAAAGTACCAGTCATTTTAGTAGGCTCTGGCTTCTGGACTGGTATGAAGGAATGGATTGAAAAAGTAATGTTGGGTCACGGAAATATTAATGAAGACGATTTGGATTTGATTCCTATCGTAGATACAGCAGAAGAAGCAATTGAGATTATCAACAAGTTTTATAACTCTGGAAAAGAGGGTGCTAAATTAAGCCCGAACTACGAATTGTAAATCAATTAGCTTAACAAGTCTTCTAATAAAAAATCCCAATCTTGCTTAGGCAGGCTTGGGATTTTTCAATTTAAACAACTCCAGATTAATTAATCTACAAACTGCCAAGAGATGCCAAAGCGTAAATGTTGATAAGGCATAGGATAACCTTCAACCTGATAATAAAAATCATCAGAGAAAAGATTATACATATTCTCCATCTTTAGGAAAAATCGAAACCATTTAACTTTAAAATTCATAAAGGCATCTATGTCAGGGTAAGCCTCAATTCGTTCGTCATCTTGTAAATGGAACTGGCCAATCAGATGTTGGTAAGTATCGCCAAAATATGGATTATTGATATGGAAGTCAAAACCTAATTGAACATCCAACACTCGTTTAAATATTTTTCCTTGATAAAATAAAGAGTGACTTGAATATAAATTAGGTAATCGCAACTCACCCTGAGAAGTCTCTTGAAGGATGAATTTATTCTTCAAGTGCAACTTCCAAACTTTGAATTCCTTTTGCACAATGAGTTGCCCAATATTCATCACATCTCCAATTTGTTGAGGCTTTGCATCGCTGTTAAAATAAATGAAGTTTGTGAGCAAATGATACTGTCCCGAAATCTCAAACTTCTGTTTCGGTAATCGATAGGTGAGCGCCAAACTAGTTTCAAAAGTTTTATTAAAATCATTTTTCCAGACTTCTTCCTGAGAAATGAAGAACTGATTGTGCACCAAACTAGGCGCAAATAATTGGTTGATCGCTTTTATTTCTAACTGTCCCACCTTTTTCAAATCAAAAAACAAATTACCACTCAGTCGGTAATCACCTGCATTACCAGCTAATCCAAGATGTGCATAAGTGTTTAATCGAAGTCGATCGTTGGGTGAAAAGTTCCATTTGCCATTTAAGTATAAGTTTTGAACAATCTTGTCTGTTGGTTCCAGCCTTATATCGTGAAACTCATGATGCAATCCCACTTCAAAAAAGTCGCGTTGTTGTTTTGTTCCTCCTCCTTTATTCTTTTGAAGGCGATATGTATTTAAGGTAAATGTATTTTCCAATACCCGGTCCCGAATAAAATAGCGCAATCCTCGATCATCATTTTGCAAATCATCATAGAAGCTAGTGTCAGGGTCAGTATCCGAAAATTTGTATTTATCAATATGGAAATTAATCAAATGCGAAAAGGCGAAGGCCCGTTTTCGTGTAGTACTATCTTTTCGCATTGGCTTGAGCCGCAAATGTTGGAAGTAGGATATTCCCCGACTTGTATGAGCTGTGTTAGCAGACTGACCACTTATGAAAACCGGAACACTAATCGCCTGACCTATATTGTTGGGAGTTAATCTAGAAGTGTCAATTCCTCCATTGTCTTCCACATATGCAGTATTGGAAAGGTAAGTGAGAAATCCTTCATAATTATTTTTAGGAGATCGATACCAAAGTCCCATCCCCAGCGCAGTGTCCTCTGCTTTTTGCGATTGGTACTGCCCTAGGTGATTGATCCGCTTGAAGTCAATAGATAGGTTTATCCGGTTGGCAAAGTTGCGACTAAACTGTGCTTTGAAATAAGTATCTTCTTGAGCGGAACCCTGGGTGAAAGCTACGTTTGTAAAGGCTTTATTTAATCGATAGTAAGGAAATGTTTTCAAGTCAGTTTTGTACAAATCAAACTGATGAAAGCCAATGTCAATCCCTTTGTAAAATCCCGGTTGATAAATTAGAGCTCGATTCGCGCCACCTAGGTTCCCCGTATTGGCATAGTCAAATTTGGTAACTCCCATTCTATCATCATTAATTCCAGCACTAGATCTAGAAGGGTGGTAAACCTGCACATCGTTGAGAAAGGTATCTCGATATGGATATTCCTGCTCTGGATTATGTGGATAGAAATAATGAAAATCAATGGTGTCTATTCCATGAGCTGGAATAGCAGATATCGAGTCCTTATTACTTGCTGGTGTTTTATCGCCAAACTTTTGTTCGTAGTCAGTAATTTGACCAGATACAAAAGAGGGGAGCAGTAAATATAAAGCAACAAGATAGATCGTATTAATTCCTTGACGGAAAAGGATTGAGTACATTTTTTTAGCTTTTCACGAAAATAGGTTAAAAGTTTAAAAGTTTAGGCAACTTCTTATCTAATAACGGAAAAGTGGGAAGAAAATTGAGGGTAAGTGAAATGTAAAACCTGTCAGGTCTATCTGACTAGCTAGACAGGCCGCCAGGCAGGATGTAAAACCGAAAAATTAAAAATGTAAAAGTTGCCAGCAAAGGTGGGGACGTTTTTTTTGCCACATTATTCGGGCACTTTTACATTTTAATTTTATCATTTTGCGGTTTTATATTTAAAACCTTGCTAAAATTGATAAAGCTTGGTGTAGAGCTTAGATTCGTCTACATATCAAACACAGCTGGATTCATACCCATATTAGAGAATCCACCGTCGTGGAAAAGGTTTTGCATAGTAACCATTCTCGTATAATCAGAGAAGAGCGAAACTGTATAATCTGCACAAGCTTCAGCTGAAGCATTGCCTAGTGGAGACATCTTGTCGGCGTAATTGAAAAATTGGTCAAAACCCTTGATACCGCTACCTGCTGTAGTGATGGTAGGAGATTGTGAAATGGTGTTGACCCGAACATTTTTCTGTAGGCCATAGTGGTAGCCAAAGCTTCGCGCAAACGATTCGAGCAATGCTTTTGATTCAGCCATTTCGCCATAGTCAGGGAAGATACGTTGGGCAGCAATATAACTTAGTCCAACTATAGAGCCCCACTCATTCATAGCGTCCATTTTGTAAAGAACTTGCATCATTTTGTGAAAAGAGATCGCAGAAACATCAAAAGTTTTCTGCATCCATTCGTGCTTCGAATCAGTATACGGCTTTTTCTTTCGAACGTTGACGGACATCCCAATGGCATGCAACACAAAATCAAAACGGCCACCAAGTGTGTCCATTGATTTGCTAAAAAGGTTTTCTAAATCTTCAATGCTTGTAGCGTCACAAGGGATAATTTCAGCGTTTAATTTTTCGCCTAATTTTAGAATCTCTCCAAAGCGCATAGCTACAGGAGCATTGGTTAGTGTGATTGTTGCACCCTCTTCTACACAGCGTTCAGCTATTTTCCAGGCGATTGATTTTTCATCGAGTGCACCAAAGATGATACCTCTTTTTCCTGCTAATAAATTTTTTGACATAGTTGTTGTTTTACGTTGAAGTTAGAATGATTCAGACAATACGTTAAAAATTATTTCTGACTTCGGTATTTTTTTGGTTTTTTATTTAGACGATCTTTGGGAATTCCAGTAACTCTCTTGCATTAGCCATTGCTGATTCTGAAGGTGGACTTCCACTGAGCATGGTGGCAACGGCACGTACCCGCTCGTCAGGTGTCAATTGTTTGACCTTGGTTACCGTCCTTTCTTCACGATCAAGTTTGAAAACGAAGTAATGGCAATCCGCTTTTACTGCAATTTGTGCTGTATGCGTGATGGTCACCACTTGGTGACGATTAGAAAGTTCCTGTAGAATAGTCCCCATCTTCATGGCAACATCCCCAGAGATTCCTGTGTCTATTTCATCAAAAATCAGTGTAGGTAAGGGAATTGCATCAGCAACCAATGACTTAGTGCAAAGCACTAGTCGTGATAATTCACCACCAGAAGCGACATCTTTTATTGGAAGAAATTCGCTGCCTTTATTTGGTGCAAAGAGGAAGTTGACCAGATCCGTTCCGGTAGGAGTGAGGTCCTCAAGTGGTTTAACTTCAATCTTTATTTTAGCATGCTCCATCGAAAGTTGGCCAAGCAATGCATGTATCTTTTTTTCAAAACCACTCACCACTTTTTTTCTTCTTTTCGAAAGATCATCAGCGATTTTATGCAATTCCTTTTCTTCTTTTACTAGTTGCTTTTCTAGCTTATCAATACCAGAAGTTAGGTCATTGAAGCCAGTAAGTTTAATACTTAATTCTTCATGAATGGTCAATAGCTCATCCAAGGTTTTTACGCGATGTTTTTGTTGTAGCTTGTAAATTAAGTCAAGTCGTTCTTGCGTTTCTTTGATGCGTAGCTCATCGTATTCGGTATCGTCTGCAATATCTTCAAATTCTTTTGCCAAATCATTTAGCTCCAGCAAAATACTTTCATAGCGTTCAATACTAGTCGTTAATTTGGGATGTATTTTGCGTACCTGATTCAGTTCGATAGAAAGTGTTTCCATCTGACTGAGGATAGAGTTTTCGCTTTCGCTTAAATTTTGAAAAGCAGCGGAAAGCGTTTTTTTGATGCCTTCTGCATTGGTGAGGCGATTAATTTCTACCTCCATTTCTTTTTGCTCTCCTAGCATCAAGGCTGCGTCATTAAACTCCTGCATTTGGAAGTTGAGGAAATCCATTTCGCGAGCTGCAGTGTCGTTATACTCAATGAGTTTTTTGAGCTCTCTTTTGTTGGCTTGATAAGCGCGATGTAGTTTTTGATAGCCATTCAACATTTTTTCATTTCCCGCAAGGGCATCCAGCATTCTCAACTGGAAAGAAACATTGTGAATGTCGAGGGTATCAAACTGTTGATGCAAATCAATTAAAACGCCAGTCAATTCCTGAAGTAACTTCAAGTTAGCTGGTGTATCATTGATAAACGCTCTGGATTTTCCGGAAGGAGTAAACTCTCGTCGGATCACCACTTCATCATCATAATCGATATCGTTCTTTTCGAAAAAATCCTGGATTTTATATTTGGCCACAGCAAAGGTTCCTTCCACAATGCATTTCGCATCTTTATGGTAGAGCACTTTGGTGTCGCCACGTTTACCCATGATAAGGCCTAAGGCCCCTAAAAGAATGGATTTACCCGCTCCGGTCTCACCCGTGATGACGGTTAGCTTCTCTGAAAAGTCGATGTCCAACTCTTCAATGATTGCATAGTTTTTTATGTGTAGCCGCTGTATCATACTGGGGCTAAAGTTATGAATTTAAAACAATATGTTGTTAGTTTTGGACGGGAATAATTTGGGAGTGATATTTGGGCTCCATTCACCCTTAAAAGCTGCTGCCTTTTGAGGAAAATAGTGCTAAAAAAGTAAATTTCTCCACGGATCATTTTGTACCCATGGAGAAATCTCTTGTTTGTAAAGCAATATTTTGATTCTTTGAGCTTCGAAATATACATGATAAAGGCTCATTCCAATTCTAACTCAAATTGATATTTCAATGCATTTACTGCAAAGCCTGCAACAAGTCCGCATCAATCTGTGCGCCACGCGATTGCGCAGCTTGAAGATCCTGTTGAGCCGCAGCTTTATTATTCAAATAAAAGACCTGAAGTCGAGCCCGCTCTCTATAGAACAAACCTAGATTGGGATTGGGATTAAAGCCAATCGCCTTGGTTAAGGATAGCAAGGATTCCTGGTATAGGCCTACACGCATTTGTGCCATACCTTTTTCATACCATATATCAGGACTGTTAGGTTTAAGGCGTAGATAGTTTTCATGATCCTTGATGGCCAAGTCGTGTTGTCCTGTTGCTGAATAAACTAATGACCGATTGAGATAAGAATTATCGTGATCATTGTCCAATTCGATAGCTTTCGAGAGGTCGGATAATGCTAAGTCTAGTTGATTCATCGAACCATAGGCCGCACCACGGTTGGCATAAAACTCAGGGTTATCATTTTTAATAGTAATTGCGGTATTGTAATTTTCCAAGGCTTCTTTAGGTCGATTGCTATCGAAATAGGTTTTGCCTAAGCTATTGTAATAAGTAGCATCAGGCTTCCTACTCGTCATTGCAATCGCTTGTTTATAATCAGCGATAGCTCCTTCAATATCTCCTTGTTGCTCGCGTTTCCAACGGGCACGGTTACCCCAAGCGAGTGAAGACCGTTCGTAGGATTTTAATACATGCGACCACATCGTTTCACCATCTTTCCAAATCTTACATTGCTGGAAAGTTAAGCCCGATAAAACCAATAAATAGATTCCCAAACCGGCAGTCAAAAATGTTTTAGAATTAGGACGTTGTTTTACAAAATAATCATAACCATAAGCAATAATGAAAAACAGTCCAAGGTAGGGTATATAGGTAAAACGATCCGCTTTCAATGCTTGACCTGCACCAACGACCTGCAACAAAAACATGACATTAAATGTGAAAAAGGCTAAGCCAAAAACTAAGGCAGTCTTCTTTTGCTTGTACCAATAGAAAAATAATGCGACAACCCCAAGCACCGCTGGTGGTGTCAGATAATAATACCAATTCAATTTGGAAGGATAAGGATACATTGGTGACAGCTCATAAGGTATTATCAATTTGATGAGATAAACACAATAAGAAAAAGTACCAATAACCAGACGTTGCAAAATAGAATAATCAGTAACGTCATCAGTTATAGCTAAACTTCCTTGGTCTTTTAAAAAAAGAATACCCGCGATACCAAAAGCAAGCGATAAAGCAAAATGTGGAATTTTTTCAATAATTCGAGCCATCTCCATCTTTCGATTGAAGTAATAGTCAATGGCCAACATTGATAGGGGTAAAGCTACAGCCTGAATTTTTGAGAAAAGTGATAAAATAAAAAGTACAAGTGTGAGTATATAGTAAAACTGCTTTTTATCAGTAGTAGCTTTCAGGTATTTGATGTAACTAATAATAGCCGCAAAATAAAAAACACCGAGCAGAACATCTTTTCGTTCTGTCACCCAAGCCACCGACTCAACTCTCATGGGGTGTATTGCAAAAAGCAAAGTACCAATGATGGCTGCGGTAGGACTAAGCTTTAGTAACAGGAATATTCGGTAGACTAGGAAAATACAGATGAGATGTAAAACAAGATTATGAATGTGAAAAGGCTTGGCATTATATTGACCCGTTTTTTTGTCATAACCACCTAGTAATTCTTTATCAATCAAAAAAGTGAAAATTGGAAGCGGGTTATAATTACCAATAACAATTCCATCTTTGTAATGAAAAATCTTTTTGATGCTCGTCATATTGAAGCCATTCAAATTTTCATTTTCTAGTACATTGACATCGTCGTCCCAATTTACAAAATCATTGTTGATGGAAGGGGAGAAGATAATAGCAGTTAGTAATAGGATGACAGCTATTGGAATTAGTAAAGCAGAATTTTTCCAAAAGGAGAGCTTTACATTGCCTGTTTTTTTCAGGTTTGCTTTCTTATTTTTCTTGACTTCCTTTTTGTTCTTTTTTGACATTGGCTTTTTTTTAAGAAAAAAATTAGATCACCGCTTGAGGCGCTTGTCAGATCACTTTGCTAAGGGACGATTTGGTTTGCAGCTTTTTTAAGAGACTGCTTTGTTGAGACATTTTCCTTTATCGTACTTTCCCTTTAGCACAGTATTGCGATGGCAGGCTCCGTGCAGCCACCCTTAGCGGTGGGCTGATAGTAAAGCGGTCTCATTCCGAAACGAGCTCTGCAAGATTTTGTTCTGATGGAATGCTAGCAATTTGCATTTTATCAATGCCTAAATCGAGTAAGGCAAGGGCGGTAGTAGGCCCAATAGCGAATACCGTCTGTTTTTTCTTTGGTTTATATCGATCGTAATAAGCTTGCGCATTCATCGGACTAGTAAAAACGAGATAATCACTGGCAGGTATTTTAAACTTCTTTTTGGCTTTGTTGTCGTAGACGATTAATTCTTCTACTTCTAAATCATTACCAATCAATTCCTGAACGGATTGTCTAGAATTGCTACCTCTGACGAATAATACTTTTTGTCCTTTTGCTTTTTCTAGGAATGCTTTGCTTGTCGCAACAGCTTCACCAGTTCCTACAAATTGAGCATCAATATTTTGGCTGTCTTTTAAAAAATTGGCAGAAGCGGCTCCAAAGACAGCATATTTTGGGTCTCGTCGTTTGGAAGGTATACGTGGAGATTTGACGCGTGTGCTTGTGAGATAAGTATTACTGTCAATGTTTTCAAAGAAGAAGCGAATACCTTGTTTGCTATAAAAAAATGTCCAGTCTGTTTCGGGTGTTTTTTTGAAGGGAAGTAATGAAAAATCAACGAGTGATTCCCCATGTATTTCATAGGTGTTGCTTAGCATTTTTGCAAAAACACTGAACTTACCTAATTCTCGACTAATGAATATTCGTTTCAAAATATATCGATTTCTTCTAGTTCCAATAGTTTGAAAAAACAAACGCCACAAATCTCTGCGTCAGCAGCAGCATTGTTTAATCCTTTTGGAATGGTTCGGAATAATGCGATGTGCAACTCTTTTAGCGTTGGCCATTTGAAGCGACCATTTGTTCCAGGGAGTTTACAGAAATAAGTACTCTCTTGCATGGTGCAATAGCGCTCCGATTCAAATAATCGGTGAGATGTAGTAGCTCTAATAAATTCAGCACCGACTACTTTTTCGTTGTAGTTCATGTTATGTGCAATGACGTATTTGGCCTCTTGTACATCCTTAGCAAATTTATCAAGAGCCTCTTTTATTGGAACACCTTTTTCGCGGGCAATCTCCTGACTGATTTTATGAATTCGTTCGGACTCATAAGGGATTTCAAAGCCTTCTGGTTTGATGATATAATTGTGTCGAACCAAGGGTTGATAATCTTCATCACAAACTACCCATGCAATTTGGACCATACGTGGCCAGTTGAAAGTATCGGTATGGGGGCTGTTCCATTTTTTGGGCTTGCCAACTGTTTCGACATCAAAGAATAAATACATTTTCTGTTTGTTTAAGGTTGATGGGTAAAGATAATAAATTGGATTTGAAAAATTTACTTTGGGGTGGATGAGATAGAATTGGAGGGGCATTTCCTATTTTTTCCTTTTATCGCAGAATCTTTTAATGAAGTTGTTTAAAGTTATCTCCTAAAACCGAGGATAATGGCTCGATTCTCAAGGTGAAGACCTTTTGCCTTCCCTTCCGCAAGCGGGAAATTATTTTCAGAATTTATGTAGCCAAAGCTAGGGTGGTGAGGAAAAGCTGAAGCCTTGGTAGTCAATGCTTTATCTGCAGGTATAGAGAATAACTTAAAACAACTTCAATGTATTCAGACAAGAGTAGTATAGTCTGAGGGTCTACGAATTACGAAAAAAATCCGCCCTCATCCACTCAATCCGCTTGGTTATCGTCCCCCTCCCCATTAGAGGGGCTAGGTATCTCTAAACATCCGTAAAGAGATTCACCCAAATTATACCCAATATGATAAGTCTAACAAGACAAATTTTCTTTATTATTACGGAGCAAAAGCAGGCTGCCCCGAATCTCTTCCCTGTTATAACCTATTTAAAAACTTCTGAAATTAATGCAAATTTTACGTCTGTTGACTCTTTGTTGCCTATTCTGTTTGGTTCGAATAGGTTTGTTTGCTCAAGAGGCGGAACTGATCCACAATACCTATGTCCGAGAGCTTTTTGACGAAAAAAATACTTGGAGAAGTTCGGCTGGATTTATCAACGATATTGAAGTGACGGAAGATGGAAAGTTGTGGCTTGGTACCAATAATAGTCTGATTTGCTGGAATGGAAATGAACAACTAATTTATGATAATGGTATTGGAAATCCTTTGCGTGTGCAGGGAGGGATAATAAAGGAAATATTTGAGCTGCCAAATCAGGATTTGTTGCTGTTTACTCAACAAGAATCCTTGCAGTTAGAACTACTTCAAAAAGATGCAACAAACACTAAAATTATTGATCAGGATGAGAATGGAACACAGCTAAAAGGCTATTTAGCAGCTGTGGCTAATTCGGATAGAGGAGAAATATATGCTGCATATAATGAAGGCTCATCTTTAGCAATTTATGGTTTGAATGAAAATCACTTTAAGCTCATCCAGCGGTTTACATTTGATGTAGATATTAGTCAAGATCAATTGAAAATTGCTTACCATGATCAAGCGATATGGACCGTGATAAAAGGTAGAGGAGTATGGCGTTGGAAAGGTGAAATACAAGAGCAGGTCATGAATTTTGAAGCACTCCCCAATAGTATTGAATTGCTGCCAAATATTTTTTTTGAAGACAAAAATAAACGGCTATGGTTGGGACTGGATGGTTTGGATGAAAACTTGTTTTTGTGGAATGAAACGACCTTTAAACCTTTCGGAACACCATTAAACTTTGCAATAGATAATCTGAGAGAAGACCCTTTAGGGAATTTACTTTTTGTATCCGGAACATATCCGTTATCTATAAAAGAAGTATATCTGTTGGAAGATACTAGTTGGTTAAACTATACTCCTTATATCGATTCTATGATGCTGGATGTACGTCCTACTAGAGATTTAACCAGTTCCTTTTTTGCGCTGACTAAAGATAATATTGCACAGGTTGAAATCAAAAAAACAAAGGTTAAGAACTATCTGAAACGAAAATGGATTAAACGTTTTGGTGAAATCATAATGGGGATTGAGGAAGACAATGAAGGCAATGTTTTTTTGATTAATGAAAACGGATCTTTTTATAGATTGGATAAGGAGACAGAACAGATTCGTAAAATATTGGTACAGGATCAGGATGGAAATATTATCAGTACTAAATGTGGTGGAGCAATGCATCGGGGCATAGAAGGAAACCTCTGGTTTAAGGTCTGTGATGGAAAAGATATAGGAATTTTAATTCGCTTTGAACCTCAATCTGAAACGTTTTCATTTTTTCGACATCCGGAATTGATTCGCGATTTTGATATTAACGAAAGTGGGCAGATCTGGCTTACCCACCACAGCAGCAAAGATAAAAAGGGAAAAATCAGTCGTTTTGATATCACAACTTTAGCTTACATTCCTGTAGATCTTGAAAACACTTTTGCGGAACCACGCTACCTCTATGCTGAAAACGATTCTATCGTCTGGATCGGTACACTAAAAGGTTTGGTGAGAGTCAATACTAAAACAGCTAATTCTTATAATTATACCACCGAAAATAGTTCACTCAATAGTGATCACGCTATAGTTATTACCAAGGGGCCAGCTAACTGGTTGATGGTAGGAACCTACGGAGATGGCTTACAATTTTTTGACCATCAGTCAAATAAATTATTGTTGTTTAATAAGCAAAATGGATTAACCGACCAATACGTTTGTGGCATCATTCCGATCGACTCCAGTCGATACTGGTTGAGTACTTTTGAAGGGCTTTCCTACTTTGACTTTGACGAGCAATCGTTTTATAATTATGGAGTAGAAGATGGTTTTACACATAGTGAATTTAATCGTTTTTCTTTCTTAAAGTCAAAAGATGGAACCAATTATTTGGGAACCGTGAATGGTTTGAATGTTTTCGAAACAGAAGATATCGCTCCCTCAAAATCATCAGGTCAAATTAGATTGGGAAGTATTAAAAAGTATTACGGAGAGGAAGACAGCCTTTACACTATTCATCATAATCTGAATGACCAAAAGATACAACTCAGCCCTAAGCTTACCTTCCTAGAACTTAGTTTTTACTCCACAGACTTTACGGAGTTGGGGCAATCAAATTTTTATACACGGCTTCAACCTTATGACGATGATTGGGTGTATGCAGAAGAACAAACAGTACGTTACCGAAAATTACCTCCGGGGAAATATAAACTCGAAGTAAAAGGGCAATATGGTTCAGAGTTTCTACAGTTAGACATTTTGTCCAAGCCATCAATATATAGAACCTGGTGGTTCAATTTATTGGTTTTGGCATTGCTTACTGGAATAATTGCAGCTATTGCTAAATACCGAATCGACAAATTCAGAAAGGAAGAAGAAGCTACTCGTGAGATCAATCGAAAATTTGCAGAATTAGAATTACAAGCTTTGCAGGCACAACTTAATCCACATTTTATTTTCAATGCTTTGGGAGCTATTCAGCATACCATTCGCGATAAAGATCCTAAGTTAGCAGAATATTTTCTAACCAGCTTTGCATTACTTATGCGTCTGTTTTTGGAATCATCCAAAAAGAAAAACATCACTTTGGCTGAGGAAATTGAGCTAATTACCCGCTACGTAGAGCTGGAGCAATTGCGTTTTGAAGGTCGCTTCGATTTTAATTTCGAAGTGGATGATGATATTGATATTCATAGTACAGAGATACCGTCTTTGTTGTTTCAACCCTTTGTAGAAAATGCCATTAATCATGGATTGTTTCACAAAAAAGAACAAGGTCTATTGTCTATTACAATAAAGGAAAATGCCGGTATATTACATTGCCAGATTCAAGATAATGGGATTGGTAGGGAACGATCTGCAGAGATTCAAAAGAAATCTTTGAATAGTCATAAGTCTCGGGCAACGGAAATAGTAAATGAACGACTTGACATTTTGCAAAAAGTCGAAGGCTTAAAATTAAGTATCCGTATTGAGGATCTAGTGACGGGAGGAACGAGGGTGGTGATTGATATTCCTGTTGAGAGTGAATAACTTAGGAATTAGAATGCGAATTAGAATATGAACTTGTCCGAGTCTATCTGGCTAACTAGACAAGCCGTGGGGCAGGATTAGAGAGCCTTTTACATGTTGATAGAGAAGGGTGAGTAGGGGTGTAGTAGGGATGTAGTATAAATGACTTATATTTTTTCTTTAAATAAGACATATATTGCAGTCTAATTATTTCGATAAAATACAAATATGATTACGGCCGTTTTAGTTGATGATGAAAAACGGGCAGTTGAAGTGTTAAAAGAGTCCTTAAATGCAGACTTTCCTGAAATTCAGATTTTAGGATCTGCCAATTCTGCACAGGAGGCTCAAACCCTAATAACTCAAATGAAGCCCGATTTGGTCTTTCTGGATGTCACCATGCCAGAAGAGAGTGGCTTTGATCTGCTCAATAAGCTCCCCTCCCTTGATTTTGAAATCATTTTTGTAACGGCATTCGATCAATTTGCGATGGATGCCATTAAGTTCTGTGCGATAGGTTATGTACTCAAACCTATTCAGAGGGAAGAACTGGTAATGGCGGTACAGCGTGCATTCAAAACAATTGCTCAAAAGCAAGAAACCAATCGAAATAAGCTTTTATTACAAAATCTGATTAACCCTGGTAGTCCGTCCAATCGCATTGGAATACCTACTTCGGATGGTTTGGAATTTGTTTCCATTCAGGAAATAATTCGCTGTGAGGGGATACAACGGGCGACTAAAGTGATTTTCGAGGAGCGTAAAACACTAGTGAGTGCTTACAACTTAGGTGAATTTAAACGGATGCTAGAAGACTATGGCTTCTTCTCTGTCCATAAATCCCATTTGGTAAACATGGATCATGTAATTCGATACGATAAGGAAGGTTTTGTACACATGACTGATAAATCTAATGTTCCTGTAGCTCGTCGCAAAAGACAAGAATTTTTGCAGTTCCTCACGCGTTTATAGCCATTACTTAACTATTCCCTACCTTTCCTACCTTTCCTACCTTTCCTACCTTTCCTACCTTTCCTATCTTTCCTATCTTTCCTATCTTTCCTATCTTTCCTATCTTTCCTACCTTTGGGTGAATCATACGTGCCGTTGGTTGAATACCTTTAGTATACTAGTGATAATCACCTTAAATTTATAGTATCATATTTTGGATTTATCGAAATTCAAACATAATTCTAGCAGCATTGCTAACGAATTATTTTCCCTCTTAAACACCAGTTCTTAAAACCAAATGAAATTTTTAGAAGTGTTCAAGAGAGCTAGATTTTGCTAAAGCTGTCTTCTTAATTAGAAGCTAGTCTCTTACCCCAAGAAACTAGAAAACCTAGCCAAATCATTTTGGTGCGTATGAATACTCATTCATACGCACCATTTTTTTTGACTTTTCAAACCGTTCATTCTTTCAAATCAACCGATACTCCAAAAAAATATCCGATTAAGCTGAAAAAACAATATATTCAAGGGTGAACCTATTCGTAAAAAATATGTTGAAGCTGACTTTAATCGGAACGCTTGTTTATTTCTGTTTTAACTCAATGTTAGCTCAGGGTTACGATTATATTCAATATACGACCAAGGATGGCTTACCTACCAACTATGTTTATGGTGTGATCGAAGATGATGAGGGCTATATCTGGGCTTATACCGAAAATGGAATGTCAAAATTTGATGGTCACACTTTCCAAAATTTCTCTACCAAAGATGGACTTCCTGGGAATGATATCGTTTACGCGATGAAGGACGATGTTGGAAGAATCTGGTTGCAGACTTACAAGAATAAACCGGCTTATATTTTGAATGATTCAGTACACATCGTTTACGATCAAAGCTGTGTACCCACCCATCTTGAAAAAGGAAATGTCGTTTGTTCTTGTGAAGATTATAAGAACTTTATCTATGAAGATGGTCAGACTAAGTGGCAATCAGCAATTCATTTGGATTCATTAATACTAAGTTACGAAAATGAAGTTTTACAATTGGATTCTATTCGATTGATCTCAAAAGAACAGAAAGATTATACCTTAATGAGAGAGAAGAATAGTTTTTATAATCTCAATAAGGATTCGGTGTACTATTTTTCGGATAATAGAGCTTATATACTTTTTTATAGAAGTTTTAAAGACGGATTTATCTTTTATTCGAATCATTCGGGTATGGCGTATTGGAAAAGAGGAAATCAGAGAAAGTCGATTTTTGTAGGAAAGTTAGAAGGGAAAATCATTGAGTATTTCTCAGGCAAAGATACTGAAAAATACATCTTAAAATCAGATGGGAATAAATTTATTCAAATTGATATAAGTGAAGGGAAAGCTCAAATAATAAAATTCTCTAAAAAAAAACCACGGAAATATAACTCTCTGAGTCCAAGGTATTTAGATGATAGGTTTTTAGTTGAAAACTCATTTGGCTTTTTAGAGTATGACCTTGATGGAAATGTTTTAGATAGTTTGGATTTTAAAGAATTAAACGAAAATTATTTTTTACATCGTTTTTATAAAGATTCCAGAGGGAATATTTGGATCGGAAGTAGGGAAGGAGGTTTGTTTTTAATTCCTGAAAAAAGAAGAAAAACGAAAATAATTTCTTCATCAAAATCAAATGATAAAACCTTTGAACAGCTCATACAAACCCAGGATGATAAGTTGTTGGGAATTACTGATAATTCGGGAATCTATCACATAAAAGAAGACAGCCTTATCTTAATTGTACCACCGGACAAAAGGGTGCGTTTTCTATCGGCTACGCTTACGCCATATGGGGTATTAGTTTCATCTTCAACTCAGAGTTATCTTATTACAAATATTGGAGATCAGTTTTTTATTAAAAATTTTTCGGATCAATTTAAATTAAAAAATGTAAATGGAATTATTCGTTTATCGGGTCGTGCTAATAATCTAGAAGCGTTTGCTAATGTTTTAAATGGAAGAGCATTAATCTATCATGAAAAAGAACAATGTTTGTATGTTGTACAAGTAGGGAAGATAATTCAATATCGCTTTTTGAATGACAATGAATATGAAATCACTATTATTCCTTTTCAATCAACAGCGCTGCATTTACATCAGAATTTAGACCAGATTTTTTGTGGCAGACGCAATGGTGTTTTTCGTTTAGTAGATAATACTTTAATTCCATTTTTGGCGAGTCATAAGGAGCTTACTAATGTTTCCACTTTGTTCGGTACAAGGGATAAATTGTGGATAGGCACAGAAAGTAACGGACTATTTGTTTATAATTTTAGCAAGGAAATACTTTCAAAAATCGACCCCACTTCGACCATCAGGAATATAAAATTGGATACAGATAGTACACTCTTGGTAGCCAGTAATGAAGGTGTGTTAGTGGTTAATAAAAACAAGCCACTTCAAACGCCAATTGTTTACTATACCATGAATGATGGACTCTCGTCCAATGAAATTCAAGACATCCATTTTGATGGCAATCAATACATTTATGTGGCTACTTCCGAAAATTTGCATAAGATAGATCGAAATAAAAATTATGAATCCAATATTTCAGATACTGATCTTTTTATAAAAAACATTGAAGTAAATAAAAAGCCTTTAGATTGGAATGAAAAAATCAGTTTATCACATTTGGAAAATACGATAGACATTAATTACCAACTGATGTCTTATGCCAGCAATGGGAAAATTGTATATGAAACTAAACTAGAGCCACTAGAAAAAGATTGGCGAAAAAATACTACACAAACGGTTAACTACTTATCACTTCCACCAAATAAATACACCTTCCATCTCAAGGGAAAAGATGTTTATGGAAATGAAGTTAGCTTAAATCCAGTTTCCATCACAATCAAAAAGGCCTTTTGGCAAACCAATTGGTTTAAGTTGCTGCTAGCACTAATCACACTAGCTCTTATCGTCGCTATTATCAAATACAGGGATCGAAAAAATCGAATACAATTAGACAAAGAAAAAGAGATTAATCGACGTATGGCATCCCTCGAATTGTCAGCATTAAAGGCTCAAATGAACCCACATTTTGTATTCAATGCACTGGGAGCTATCCAGTATTTTATTCAAATTAATGATGTCGAAGCCGCAGATAATTATCTGACCCGCTTCGCTCGTTTGATGCGTAAATATCTAGACAGTTCTAAAGAACGAATGCTTAGTTTGAAAGAAGAATTTGAACTACTCACAATTTATACCGATCTTGAAAAACTAAGATTTGAAGATTTATTTTCTGTGGAAATCAGCGTAGCAGACAATATTAGACAAGAAGATGTTTTCCTACCTTCCATGATCATTCAACCCTTTGTAGAAAATGCAATCAACCATGGACTAAACGAACGGCGCGACAAGAAAGGAATTTTGAAAATCAGATTTGTAAAAAAATACGAAGCACTTCTTTGCATCATAAGTGATAACGGTATTGGCCGAAACAATGCTAACGGAAAACAATGGAAAGGCCACAAATCACGCGGAATAGAAATCATAAATGATAAAGTAGAAACGCTTAAATCTTCTGGAATTGCCGATGTAAGCATTACTATAAATGATCTAAACCCAAATGAAAAAACTTTTCCGGGAACGGAAGTACAACTCAGAATAAAAAACCTCGAAGATGAAAAATTATAGAGCACTCATAATTGACGACGAACATAAAATTAGAAAAGTACTCCAAATCAAACTCGAACAATATTGTAAGGACATCCAAGTGTTGGATACCGCTGGAGATATAACGGAAGGTTTTGAAAAAATAAAAAACTCGAAACCCAATCTGATATTTCTTGATATCTCTATGCCGGGTGGGACTGGTTTTGACTTACTTGACAAGTTTGACTCGATTGACTTTGAAGTCATCTTTGTAACAGGATTTAACGACTATGTTCTAGATGCAATCAAAGTAAGCGCCGTCGATTATCTTCTCAAACCAGTGGTAACCGAAGATTTAATTACTGCAGTTGCCAAAGCAAAAGAAAGAATCGAAGACCGTGAAAAAATAGAAAAATATACCATCCTCAAACATAACCTTGACCACCTTGGTGATCAGGAAACCAAACTGGCTATTCCTGGGGCCAACGCTTATGACTTTATCAAAATCGCGAATATCGTCCGTTGCGAAGGATGGCAAAAATACACTAAAATCTATTTGTTGGACGGTTCTTGTATTGTCAGCTCTTACAACATCGGAACCTTCAAAGGCATGCTGGAAAATTATGCTTTCTTCAGTACACATAAATCCCATCTCATTAACACCAAACTGATCATCCGATACCTGAAAGAAGGTACAGTTGTCATGACTGATGATTCAAGTGTTCCCGTCTCCCGCCGCAAAAGAGACGAATTTGCAGATCAGGTACTTAAAGGCTTTTTACGGAATTGAATACTTTGTAGCTATTTTTCATACAACTACTCACCGTATTCCAGCTGTTTAGCTTATCGTAGAATTGCTCAATTCTAAATCATATAGAATGTATAGTATCTGCTTAAGTGCCTTGCGTTCTATATTAACAACCATAACACTGCTAATTCGTCTCTTGTTTTGCCGTTAGTCCGTCCTCCCGTACCGTTCCTCGGATGTCCCTAGTCTACCACCTCATTATATTATAAGTTTGTAGGAGTAATTATAAATTGACGTAGTTGTGAAGTCGTTGATGAATTTCAATATTTAGCTTCAAAACTAGAAAACTTCCTAATTTCTATTGAAAATGAAAAGAGTAACATTAATAATACTCTGTTGTCTGTTTACGATGACAGGGTATTTGCAAGCACAAAACTGTCTTGATTTTGAGAACGAGACGCCAAACCAAAACGCTGGTTATACCAATCCGGCCGGAAACTGGAACAATATAAACTGTAATTATGATTATAAACAGGATGCGATCACCGGTAGTATCTATTTGGAAGCGATTGACTTAAGTTTTGGGAGTTGGATATATAATAATACCGACTTTATGGGAGACCTTTCCCAATCGAATACCTGTCAGAATTTTTGCTACGACATCAATTACTTACAGGCCGGAACAAATCTCCCTTTTTATACCAATTCAATCTACATTTATTCAGGAGGTACAACTCCTCAAAATTCCACACTTTGTGCCAGATTTATTTTGAACACACCCGTAAATGCAGGAGCAGGTTGGACAACAACTTGCCTGCCTTTGGATTTGTGTAATGGGGGAGTAGTTTTGCCTTATACCTCTTTAGGTTATTGGCAATGGTATACTTCCGGCAATAGCTCCAACACAGGAGGCAACTGCAACGATTGGAATACACTAATTCAAAATGTAAGTGGTATTGGTTTTTTTGTTGACAGAGGAATGCAACAATCAGAACAATGGGGATACGATAACTTCTGCCTAATCGACACTACCTGCTACAACAACAAAACATTCAGTACTTGCTTCTATACCGATCCCACAGATCCAACATTGAATGACCACAACGAATATGGTTTTGCAGGGGTGCAAACCGATGATGGTGAATATTTTATTATGGGAGAAACGGATAATCGAAGTTTACCAGGAGAAGTCAATCCTAGTGAATACCTCCTTTATACAAGCCTTGATGCTATTGGAAATGTAAATGCACCATCTCAATATGTTTACTCAGAAGAGCCGGCTACCTTGGCATACACCAATCATTTTGTAGTAGAAATGGATCCTGTTTTTACCGGTGAACCTTCTCCATATGTAGTACTCTCCAATTATCAAGAAGTTGGTACATTTAACAAAGATATTCAAATTACTTTTTTAGAAGAAGCTGATTGTGTTGCTTCTGTTGCTGATTGGCCCGATTCACCAATTACAAGTGAAGAAGTAAAAGATGCCATTCAGGCAAGCAATGGTGACCTGATTATTATGGGTCAATGGAACGACAACGCTCCGCCTATTCAACGGCATCCTTTCCTTTATGGTTTTACCATTCCGGGCAATCCTTTTGGTAATACCTACCTTAACTACGTTGATCCTACTGGGACAACGACTTATGATGTTGATCCAAACGCCATCTGCGAGTTTGCAGTTCCGGGCGTGACACGCCAGTTCAAAATCACAGGCGAAATCGACAACAACCTTTTATTTCAAACGCTTAATAGTAACCTCGCTCCAATAGGTGTTTACAATTTTTATGACATCGACAATGACAATTCGACTACGGATGTCGGGATAGATATTGTTTATGATGCCTCAAATGATGAATTCCTCATTGCAGGTAATATTGTACCCAACGGCGTAGGAGGGGTGAATAATGAAAAAGTATTTCTTACCCGTATCAATAATGCTGATCAGGTAGTTTGGACCAAAGTATTTAACCTGCCGGGTGGTGGTGAAGTAGTTGAAGAAATGCATCTGAATGACAAAGGCGAAATTGCCATTACAGGCTCCTGTGAACGTTCCTTTGGAGGAGTGGGGGGAACTCGTGAAGATATTTCTTTTCTACTCAAAACAGATACCGACGGTAATTTAATTTTTACCAATAAATACCTCAATGCACAAGGAAATGAAGTTCAAGATTTGCGTTATTGTATTGATGAAGGATACTTACTAACGGGTTCTTGCTGGACCAATGTTTTTATAAACGAACCTTTTCCTGCTACCATCCAAAACCACGATATCTGGACAGTAAAAACCGATAGCCTTGGTAATATCAGTGAAAACGGTTTGGACTGTGTAGCTCCAGTTGATGTGGTCGTTACAGAACCAGGTAATACGCAAGGTCTTAACGAGTCATGGCCATCTGACTTTGAACTCGATGGTGCAAACTACGATTACGTTTGTACACCATTTTTAAATAATCAGGAAGTTTGCGAACAGTTTTGTCCACCGCCTCCGGGCCCGGATACGCTCTGTGATATTACGTCTACTTTAGATTATCTACAAAACGATACCTGCTGTGTCGTTGCTCTTGACTTGATTAACAACATGTACGGTGCTTACAAAGTACAGGTGGATATCATTAATCCGGGTACCGCTTATTTCGATTGGACACAAACAAGTACTCCTTTCTGCAGTACACGTCCAAGTCCATCTTCTATTATTATTGATCGATGTAATAATACGCCTTTGCCAATTGGAACCTCAGCAGACTATCTAACTTTCTGTATGGCAGATTCGTTTAACACTTCCAATTTGCAAATGCTGAAAGTGACTTATCTGGATTCCCTTTGCCAACCCATTAATATGTGCATGGATACATTGGAAACAGAATGTGAAATTTCAACAATTGAAGAAGATTGCTACGAAGTTTTGATTGATACCATTTATTGTGATACTATTCCTGGGTTATTCAACCTATGCCTTCGCGTAAAAAATAATGATGTTACCAATGGATTGAAATGGTTAGACTTAGCAGCTTCTAATATTTCGTTTTTACCGATTAATCCAGTTTGTTTTTCACCGCCAGTTCCGCTTAATACGACCTCCCCACAAGTCTGCATTCAACTATTTGACTTTAGTGGTTTATCTCTACCTCGTGATATAAAAATAGATCAAGCGGCGCACGATTCACTTTATCAATATTGCTGTAATGATATAGATTCACTCTGTGTCACACTGCCCAATTGCTGCGATCCCTGCCTGAGCCCCTGGGTGGCTGTGGATACTTTAAATTCTGATTCTTGTTGTTACGCACTTGATATTACAGTGGACTGTCCATTGACTATGACCAAGATAGTATTAGAATCGTTGACGCCCGGTGTATTGATCGGATCTGCTTTTGTAGGTGGAAACTGTGCACCTAATTGGAATGTTGGTCCGTTCAATCAGCAGTTCGCAACATATACGCCCACCACTCCAACAGTTCCTGTCGGCTTCTGTGATGACTTAATAAGTTTCTGTTTGGACGATACCCTCGGTGTGCCCTTACAGCAAGTCGCAGTACACTACATGACGATGGACAACCTGGGACAAGAAATAATCGCATGTTCAGATACAATGAATTTCAATTGCAGTCAGGATATTGATTGTTTACAAATTACGCACGACTCAGTTTATTGTGATGCGAATGGAAATTACTTTTTGGATTATTGTGTAAAAAACACCTCTGTTCCAGCCTTTAATGCGGATCAGTTGGTAATCACTGTGAAGCCACCTAATTCGAGTTTGCTCAATATTACGCCTAATAACTTATTTCCGATTTCTTTAAATTTCGGACAAACTTATTGCGGTACTGTTCAAATTATTGGTGTGCCAACGATCAGTCCTTTCCCGGGGCAATCACTAAAGTTAGGATTTGCGTTGCATGAAAACAATGCGATTGGAAAAGACACTTGTTGTATTGATGATGAAATGCTTTGTGTTGTTTTACCTCCTTGTACCGACTGCTGTGAAGATTTTAATGATTTTTGTAACAACATAACTTACAATACTTCTATTTATGGAATTTGTGATACCGGTTATGTGCAAGTCGCCTATGGTGATTCCTGTACCTATACCGATGTTGATTGGGGAGATGGATCTACAAGTTCATTTGTTGGTGCTTTCCAAACCAATCACTCTTATACGATTCCTGGTAGCTATATTGTCTGTGCTGACTTCAAAGAAAGTAGTGATGGAGGTCAATCGTTTTGTTGGAATAAAGTGATTTGTGATACACTGATGATTGATAATTGTCCAGGTGGAATTACACCCTGTGATAGTATTGAGTTTGATAGTATGGCTTATCTGGGATGGGCGGCAGCAACTTGTCAGTCTCAGAATTTGAATACGGGTTATGTTTGTGGAATCATTGATATTCGAAATCATAACCTAGCACCGCTTGGCAATAATTGGGGCCCACTTTATGATCCAACGCAGCCACCACCAACTAGTACTGAGCCACCTCCGGCTATGTTGCATGGAGGAGGGACCTGGACCCGTGGGAACATGGGAGAAGTATCTGGTATCGCGGTAGACCCTATGGGAAATATTTATGTTACTGCCTTTAGTATGTATCAGGGTTCAGAAGCTTATGGTCCTTCTAATGTGCCAAGTATTTACAAACTGAATCCTTTTACAAATGCCATAACTAATTTAGGAAGTTTACCACAATCGCCAGATCCTGCACGTGCGAATCAAATGCCAGCTTATGGTAATGTAGCGTATAACTTTACCAACAATAGAATTTATGTCACTAACCTAGAGGATGGAATGATCTATCCGATGGACGCCAATACTGGTGCGGTACAAAGCCCATTTGACCATGGACTGGCTGATAGCGGTCTCCCCGGATTTGCTCCTTTAGGAGATCGAATATTCGGTATTGGTTACAATCATGTTGAGCACCGAATTTATTATAGCGTATGGAAGATGGATAATTTGAACCAAACGCAAGCAGGTGTTTTCAATGAAATCTGGTCAATTGGACTAGATCAAAATGGCGATTTTGTTGGAATAGCTACTTTTGAATTTAACTTGCCATATCTATTCGGACATTCGTATTCAAGTCCAGTGGCAGATATCTCTTTTGATGCAACGGGTACCAAGATGTTGCTTTCTGAAATTACGATTGGTACCCATTGGAACTCTAGCGTAAAACTGGGTATGGAAGCACATCGTTCGAGAAATCTGGAATATTATGCAGGCGGGTTAACACCACCTTTTAGTACAACTTATAGTCCTGAACCTGTTACAAAATATAACCCGAATACAAGGAATGCGTCAGGAGGAAGTGATTATGCTTATGGCGATAGTACATTTATGAGCTGTGATTCAACGGTGGTTGTGATGGAAGATGCATTGAGTCAAACGTCTCCAATACCAGCTAATGCCAGAATGTACGGACTACGTGGTATGTCGAATCAAGGAGGTGCGAAATCTCAAAGTTGGTTACTGGATATAGATGGAAACCTGACAGAATGGGATAAGCGCGAGCTTGGCGATGTAGAAGTATTCAGAAACTTATGTTGCAGCGATATTGATTTACCGCCAACGCCAAATTGTGATAGCTTAGACTGGGCAGGTTTTGATGTAGTGCTTGATACGATGTGTGTTGGTAGTCAATTTCCAGATGTGGGTGTAACAGCAGTCCTTGGCTCTGTGATACCCGATTGGATTACCTATGACTTTGCTTGCGACCTGAGTGTTGAGCAAACTGATTTTGGGCCAAGCTACCCGTCTATCAATTGGCCAAATCCTGGTAGTCCGAATTTCTTAGTTTGCGTAACCGCTTACAAAATAATAGGAAATGATACTTGCGACTTTGAAGTGATACGAGACTTGTCTTTAGATATTTGTCCACCACCGCCAGCAAATTGTGATAGCTTAGACTGGGCAGGTTTTGATGTAGTGCTTGATACGATGTGTGTTGGTAATCAATTTCCAGATGTGGGTGTAACACCAGTTCTTGGCTCTGTGACACCAGATTGGATAACCTATGATTTTGATTGTGACTTAAGTATAGAACAAACCGACTTTGGGCCAAGCTACCCATCACTTAACTGGCCAAACCCCGGCAACTCTTTCTTCCTGATCTGTGCAACGGCTTACAAAATAGTAGGCAATGATACTTGCGATTTTGAAGTGATTCGAGAAGTGGGTTTAGAGTCTTGTCCGCCTGTACCTGACTGTTGTCAAAATGAAGATGACTTTATAAATGCGGTTGACAATGGGTTTGTATACACTTGGTCTGGTCCTGTTCTCGATATTGCGAATACATTATTGGATACCTGCCATGAGGTGACCGTAATTTGGAATGATGGTACGACTGATACTGTGAGTGGAGCAGCCTTGCCAATTACACATACCTATAGTCAAGATGGAATTTACAATGTTTGTGTTTTGGTAACAGAATTTGCGACTAATGGAAGTATTTGTTGGGAGCGAGAATACTGTGAGGTTATCACGGATGTTCACGAGAAGGTTGATACAAATTTGATGCGCATTTATCCAAACCCAACTGACAGTAGGTTGGTTGTTGACTTCGGTCAAATGACCAACTATGAGCAGATTAAAATTTACGATACCGTTGGGCGCTTGGTGATGACCCAGCATACGAATGTAATGGCAGTAAGAGAGACCTTGGATGTGCGTGAATTACCTGCGGGTGTCTACATAGTAAAAGTAACACTAGCTGGAAAAGTAAGCATAAGCAAGCGGTTTATTAAACAATAATAAAGAATAGCTGAATTATGATCGCCTGATATTTTTTAGCGAAAGCTGTGAAAATGTCAGGCGACCTTAAACACCTTTAGTTAAGAACAATAATTTTTAAAAGTATTAAAAAACAAAAAAATGAAAATTTTAAATTTCGCAATAATTTTTGCAATCCTGGGAACAACAATTTTATTTAGCTCTTGTAGCAAAGACGATGACCAGGAAGAAGAACAAGGACAAGCACAAGCACTGACAGGAACCTATAACTTTACCTCCATTTCTGATGATAATCCAGCTTATGGTTTTATACGAGAAAATGGAGAAGCGGTAGAAGTCGCAAGTGCAGATATTGATCGTTCAATTTTTAATGAGGCCAGTCAAGTACATCAAGTTGATAATATTGAGATCCTTTCGGAAACGACATTAAGTTACACTGGATATGATATATGGGCTGGGAATAGCGGAGAAAGTAGAACAGCAGAAAGTGATTACACGATATCGGATGGTATTTTAGAATTTACATTCACGGATGAATTTGGGAATGAAGATCCAATACTAATGGTTATTGATGGAGATAAACTGATCTTAAAAGTAATTGGAATTGTTGATGTATGGAATGGGAATCCATTAACTATTGAAGTGTACGATGAAAATCCAAATTTCGGTTATGCACCCGAAAATGCAGCGAATCGTTTGTCGCAGGATGAAGGCGATGAAATCTACGTTTTGGTTTATGACCAAATTTATGAGTAACAGGAAATCATTATCAACTAATTACAAATATGAGATTCAAAACAACCATCTCACTCCTAGCTATCCTACTCATCTTCTCTTCCTGCAGTAGAAAGTACTACTCCAATGTCGATGAAGTAATACCGCCCAGAATAGAAATTCCGGCCAGCATAAAAAGCATGACTCTGCTAGATCGCGCCAAAGAGAAAAACCTAAGCAATCGGGTAGAAAGCGTGGTGACCACCGGTGTCATCAATAGTACGATCACTAAAAGGATGTTGAGGAGTGTAGGCAATACAATGCCGATTAGTACTAATATGCATAACAAGTCCCTGCGTCACTCCAACGCTGGAAGTCCGGCCAGACAAATGAGTCCGGCAGATGTAAAAAAATATGTAGGCGAAAAGGATGGCTTGCTTGCTATGGACTTGTTTTTGGTTCAGGAATTCAGAACATTTGAAAACTTTGAGAAACATCAATTGGATGAAAACGGACGAGATTATACCATCGCTGCGGTGAAAGGCAGTCTTGTTAATTCTCTAAAAACACATTGGCGCTTGTACGATGCTACGACTGGATCCGTACTGCTTTCACTGCCGTATGAGACAGAAGAAATATTGGAAGCAGAAGGACTTAATCAGAATGGTGTCAATGTAAAACTGGATAGTCTGAACGGAAATACGATAGACTATATGATGAACAAACTGGTCAATCAAATAAAGGCGGATTTTAATCCCAGGCAAATCAAATCCAATTGGATGTATTTCTCAAAGGGAGACAAACGAATAGAGCGATCGGGGCAATACATTAAAAAGGGTGCGTTTAAAAAAGTAATCAGTATACTAGAAGTCAATCAGGGAAGTAGTAGTAAGGAAAAAATAAAAATCAGGGCGCTATACAATCTGAGCACAGCACTCTTTTTGGATGGACAGACAGATGCAGCCATCAAAAATATTCGAACTGGATTGCGAAAATATAACAACAAAGAATTGAAACGATTGCTTACTAAAATGGAAGCAATTAGATAGAAGTTGTTAGAATAGTTTCATAGTAAAACCTTTAGTTCTCATGACAAAAAAAATATTACTCAGTATGTGCCTCATCTTGATTGCCACTTCAGTAATGGCACAAGTGAAAATGTATTATCCAAAATACCTGGCAGGAAAAATAAGTCAGGAAGACGTGTCAAAAATATCTGTCACGAGTTTGGTGCCAGTTGTCATTGAGTTCATTTACAAAGCAAAAGTAATAGATGAACGGAATAATGTAGTTATCATGTTGGAGTCTGAGGTGGTCTACTGCAAAAGAGGCGTTACTGATTATGCCAAAGAAGAAATAAAAGGCCTTCGAGTTTTAAAAAAAGAAATAAATCTGGCGACCTATACTGGTAAATTGACTTTCCAATCCCAGATAGTCCATCCCTTGGATACTACTTCCATTATAGCTAGAGTTGAGAAAGTGCTTAGTTTAAAAAACGGGATTTCCATGACTACAGATGGTAGGATACTGACGGATCCGAAATTGTTTAGAATGGATTCTGAAATCCCCTATGCCCAGAAAATGGTGTTGGAAGATCTTTACGATAAATTGGTTTTTAAAAATGACAATAGTGGTGCCCATTGTATTGATCTGAATTTTGTGATTACACAAAATAAAAAAGATATCTATAAAGCCAGTATGGTAGAGCTCTGTTTAGCGCCCGGAGAAAGTAAATTGTCGGAAGCGCAAAAAGGTAAAGTGAAAATAATTTTAAATGAGTATGAAACGAGACTTCCAAATAGACCCATTCAAGTACAAATAAGGCACGGCGAAAATCATGTAAGTAACCGTAAAGTTGAAGCCGTATCCCACTCAGAACCAGGTCTTGATTATATAAAGTATACCAATCAAAGTATTGGTTTTAGTTTTGACTTTTTCAATCAGGCTACCAATACATTTTTTCCGAATGCTTTCAATACCATCGTGATTTTTGATAAAAATGGAAAGGTTGAGGATATAGAACAATACCCATTTGAGCGAACTGAAAGTAATCCGTTGGGAATCAATGGTCCAGATGGTTGTAGTCGTGCTCGATCCGATATTAATGGACGTGTAATCATGCAAGTATTAGCCAGCAATAATTTTACGGATGCGCAGTGGTTAGCTTATGTGGCTTTTGTCAACGGAGGCATAGATGAAGGAGAATTGAAAATTATGGAGTCCAATGGCTTAGAAATTATTGCACCTAAAAAAAGATCAAATACAGTAATAAGCGCTTCTTCTTACCGGGCATTCAGTACCTATACTTTTGCGATAAAAGACAAAGATAAAGTCATTTTGTTTGAAATGGCTTATGTCTCTAAAGTACCTACGGCAACCAACTATATTTTGCCGAAAGCTAAAATCGATGTGGATAAAATATTGAACTCGATTGTTTACAATAAAATTAATTTTCAATTTTATTTTCATAAATCAGGAGAATTGAAAAGCCTTAAACTTAGCTCACTTGAACCAAAAGTAGATCAACAAACGAGCAGACTGCAGTATGAAAAGTTTCTAAAATATCATTGGGTGATGAACAAGCATGTGTTGAAGTATGGTATTAAGGCTTTGGATAAAAATGAAGAAATCATCTATCTGAATTTGGATGCACATATCGCCACATATGATGTAAAAGAAAAGATTGCCATTCCAAAATATAAAGTTATTACTCCATATCAGGATGCCATTAGAAAATATGAAACCATCAATTGGGACAGTGTGCAAGTTAGTTTTTCACATCGGGTGGATGATACTATTTTCGTTCCTGCGACTTCAAATAGACCAAAAGATTATTTTTATCATGCTAAAGAAAAAATAGAATCCTGGTCATCTGTATCAAGTAGTGAACCTAACACGGAAAAAATACAAAAATATAAAAATTATATCCGCATTTCTCCATTGGAGTTACAGCTCCACCCTGTTCATGGACAAAATATAGGTGTATCGAGAATAGATAATAATGTAGACGAGACATTACTAAAGTCAATTGTCACCTATGAGAATTCCAATAAGTTTTCAGAAGCTCCTTCGATCAAAGTGATAAAAACGAAAGGCTGGAAGTTTTACATTTCAACCCAATTAATCAACCAGTCCCAAATGCGTGGAAATACGAATACTGTCTTTATTGATAGTGGCCAATTTCTATATCGAATCTATATAGCAGGCGGTTTTAAATCAGATATTCTTCACCTATTGAACAGTTTGAAAATTGAAGGCAAGCAACTCCGTTTTCAATATAATACGGCTCGGCAACTTGAAAGTATAGAAATAATTTAACAATCAAACAAAATCAAAAATGAAAAAAATAATACAACAAACCTATCTTCTAAGCCTTTTTGTAGCACTCCTTTTTACACAAGTAAACGCACAAGACTGGATGCAAAACGGAACAACACTAAGTGGTGATGCCGCAATGGATCTTTATGGCTATTCCGTTTCCCTAAACCTCGCTGGAGATATCATGGCAGTAGGTTCCCCTAAAAGTGATGCGACAGGGAAAGTGAAAGTATACACGCTACAAAACGATGATTGGGTACTAATGGGAAGCCCAATTGAAGGTGAAATTATTGGCGAAGATTTCGGTTGGTCGCTAAGTTTGAGTGACAATGGTGAGACGCTGATTGTTGGCGCACCCGATGATAACGGCAGTGGTGCAAACGCTGGCTATGCCCGAATTTTCGAATGGTCCGGAACGGATTGGATTCAAAAAGGAACAACATTGGATGGCATCAATAGCGATGATTATTTTGGACGTGAAGTTGATATTAGTTCGGACGGCAATACTGTGATTGTAGGCGCTCCCTTATACGATGGAGCCAACTTTAACTCGGGGGCCATTTTTATTTACGAATGGGATGGAACCGATTGGTCTGCAAAAGGAGTACCGCCTGGAGGAGGAGCCGAGTATGAAGAGTTTGGACAAACGGTCGGAATTAGCTCAGATGGAAATACCATTATTGTTGGAAGCCCGTATTCTTTCAGTGGTTATTATACTGGGATGACTAGCGTTTATGAATGGTCATCGGGTGCTTGGTTTCCCAAAGGAAATAGTATTGAAGGACTAAGTTCGGCTGATCATGAAGGAACCTCCGTAGAGATTTCTGGAGACGGAAACTCAATCGCTATCGGTTCGTTTAATGCAGATGATGGTAATACCTTTAATGCGGGAAGTGTTCGTGTCTTTGATTGGGATGGAACAGACTGGAGTCAAAGAGGAAGTAACGTATATGGTTCAGCAAGTTATGACCTTTCAAGTATTGGTATGAGCCTGAGTGATGATGGCAATACCCTTGCAGTTGGCGCTCCCTGGAATGATGGTAATGGCGATAAATCTGGGCAAGTAAAAGTGTACCAATGGAATAGTTCTGAATGGACTCAAGTTGGTACAGATCTTTTTGGTGAGATGGGTAACGATCAGTTAGGTCGTGCTTTAAGCCTAAGCGGTGATGGTACTAAAATGGCAGCTGGAATTCCCTATGATGAGACAACGATAGGACAAGAGGCGGGGAGTGTTATGACTTATACCTTGACAGAAACCTCTGCGACTTCGGATCCGTTTAGTTCGTCTGCTATTCAGTATTTTCCTAACCCGACAGATGGTCAAGTCAAGATCGAGCTTGACCAGATATATACTCAACTTCAATTGACCATTTATAACACAATGGGTCAGGTTGTGGCTTCTCAAAAAATTGAAAATGCAATTACTGCGACATTGCAAATTGATGGCTCCGAAGGAATGTACTTTCTAGAGTTGGAAACAACAGATAATAAAGTTAGATTTTTGAAAATCCTAAAACAACTATAGTTATTTAATAACCCCCGTTGGTATAGATTTGTACGGG
>CAKZUK010000024.1 GCA_937921775.1 uncultured Saprospiraceae bacterium | reverse complement strand
CAACACTACAGGTGTCTTTGCCATCTTCTTAAATCCCTCGTTGTCTACTCGACCCAGTTCTTTTAAACTTAATTTCTTCATACTTATTTAAGTAGTTTAACGGAATTATTTAAATATTTCCTTTTAGTGGTTTTGAAAAATTCCCACACTAATTCCCTATCGGTCAATCGTTTAGGAAATTATTTAAAAACCGGAAATATCTAAATAATTTGGTCCCGTTACTTATCAATGCTTTTCGTAGAGTATTACACAAACTCCCAATTGTTTAAATTCTTTTAGCACTTTCCATTGTGTTTCTAATTCATGAATGGTTTCATCTGAAAAATCATTCATAACATTGGAGTATAAAATATACTTTTGACTTTTTAAATCTTGTGTTACAAAGCCATCCGTTCGATCCGATAAATCCATGTAACGTATTGGTCCATTTTCAGGAAAATCCGTTCCAATCGAATTTAGAGCAATCCCTTGTTGATCTATATGATCGATTATATTTGTTCTCAATGTAAAATAAGAAAGATGTGCTAAGGTGGAATCCCAACCTTGTGATATTTCTTTTGGATACACCCAAAAGTTGCCTGCGAACATACCTATAAATGCTAAGTAGAACAACTTTTTCTTAGTTAAATATTGTTGCGGTTGGCAAAATAAAGCATATATGAAGATAAAATGCCCTATGAGTACCAATGGGAGCAAATAACGATGCGCCAATAAGTTGGCATGTAGCATCAAAGACGGCAATAAAACAATACTGCTAATCACTAAAAGTAACAACAAACCTTTCCCTTTTTTATCAGGCCGCCACTTATTTTTCAACCATTGAAATAATAATACCCCAAGTCCAAAAAAGAGAAATATTCTTCCAAAATCTAAAAAACGCCAGCCTAAGATTGCTATATTTCTGATAAAGCCTTTCATATCCACCTTTTCAAATGCAGGTGCCCAAGAAGATTGTTCATGATAGCCAATCCAACCAGTATTTTGATAATGAGCAATGAGAAAAGCTAGGGCAAATAAACCAGAAGGGATATAAGGAATTGCTATTTTCATCAACTCCCATGAGCTTACTTTCGACTCAGCATTCAACCATTTCCAAAGCAAATCAAAAAGGTAAATTACAACAACCATCATCATACCACGCATACTAATAGAGGCAAGTCCCAAAGCTGCAATCACTAACAAATATTTCCGATTATTAACCACCGCACATAATCCCAAAAGCCAGAAAAACAACAAAGGAACATCAGGACTTACCAAACAACTTTGTCCCAAAAGAAATGGATCAACCAAGGTCAATAATAGAAGGTAAACAACATTTTTTTCACCCAAAAAATAAGTTCCAAGTCGGTGCAACTGAAATACAATTCCAATAGAAAACAGTAATATCATGGCATGTCCAACCCAAAGGCTTTTTCCAAAAAAAGTCCATAAGATTGCTAGTGTCATTCCAAAGGTTGGTGGATGACCACTATCTATTACTTCTGGTAAAAAAAAATATTGAAAGTCATTTTCGAAAAACCAATGAGCATGCTTAGAACCAAGCTGTATCGTGTCCCAAAAGAAAGGATTGTCCTTCACAAAAAAGAACAATATGACATAGCATAATGAGAACAGTAGTGGTATTTTATTTAGTCCCAGTATCATTCAAATGCATCTATTTACTAGCAAAAACAACTACATTTTCGCCTTTGATTGCCAACCGATTTACCTTTTCTTCTCCTATTAAATCTATGGCATTTTGTTTATCAATCTTAAATCCAACATTTTGTAGCCGAGCAACAAAGTCATTAAGTCCATAAATGCGAACGTGATCTTTTTGTCCAAAATGTTTTTCCCGATCAACCTCTGAGGTAATATTTGAATCCTCGTAGGTCTTCCCTTCTTGAAAAGGTGTTTGCAACAAAACTGTACCTCCAGGTTTTACAATTCGATACAACTCTTCCATTGCTTTTCGGTCATCAGGAATATGCTCCAAAACGTGAAAGCAAATGATGAGATCAAAACGATTATCTGGCTCAGGAATAGATGTAATATCGTAATTCCGATCCTCATACTGGCTTTCATAATCGGTGCTTACATAATCTAGTTTTGGATACTTACGCAGCAATCGCTTTAGCGGTCGAGAGGGCGAAAAATGCAACACACTCCAAGCTTGTTTTTCCAAATAAAATGGTGCGTCAAAAAGTAAGCTTGTCATTAACCTAGTTCGTGCAATACTCCCGCAAGCAGGACACAAATTATCTGAAGCATTATTTATAGGGATCCACTTTTTGAGATTCGTATTACAAATCGGACAATGATACCCTTCACCTTTGAATGGTACAGAATAGATACTGCGCATCACAGGCTCTAAACCAAAAAGAAGTGATTCTGGTAATATAGATTTTAGAGCGGTTTTTATTTGCCGATACATAGTTGTTTGTTGTAAAAAAGACGGAAGACCGATTCGGTTTCTAGCACATGAGCCAAATTTAGCCAGTCTATATTAGAGGGATCCATGTTTGTAAAAAACTTCCGTCTTCCGTCTTCGAACTTCCGTCTTCTTTCAATTAGATACTACATCTACTGAGCTTTCCTTAAGTTTATATTTTTTAGTCATACAAGCCTTAATGAAAGCAACAAAAATCGGATGTGGTCTTTCCACCGTGCTTTTCAATTCAGGATGAAACTGAACTCCCAAAAAGAAAGGATGATTTTCTAATTCTACGATTTCTACCAAGCCTGTTGCTGGATTAATACCAGTAGTTTTCATACCCGCTTCTTCCAGTTGCTCTTTAAAATCATTATTGTATTCATAACGATGGCGGTGGCGCTCTTTGATCGTTTCTGATTTGTAAGCAGCATAAGCAAGAGAGCCTTTTTCAATTTTACAATCATAAGACCCCAAGCGCATGGTTCCACCTTTTTGAGTAATCGACAATTGATCAGGTAATAAGTCAATGACCGGGTGTGGTGTTTTTGAATTAACTTCAGTAGAAGCAGCTTTCTCTAATCCCAAAACATTTTGAGCGTACTCTACCACAGCACATTGCATTCCCAAACAAATACCAAAGAATGGTATATTATTTTCACGAACGAATTTAATGGATTTCAATTTCCCTGCTACTCCACGTTCTCCAAAGCCTGGTGCCACCAATATACCATCATAATTACTCAATAACTTTTCTATCTCTTCATCAGTAGTTTCTAAAGCCTCCGAGTGAACTGGATCAACAATTACCTTACACTCATTAACTGCACCACCATGAATAAATGATTCGTAAATTGACTTATAGGCATCTTGCAACTCATTATATTTTCCAATCAATCCAATTCGAATCTCACGTTTAGGGTTTTTCAGCTTGTGCAAAAAGGATTTCCATTTCTTCAAATTAGGTTCTCGCATATCTGCGAGACGCAACTTGTTGATGACAGTGGAATCTAAACCTTCTTTTAGCATCAGCATTGGTACATCGTAAATAGTCTCTGCATCAATAGCTTCTATTACTGAGCTTACCTCTACGTTACAGAAGAGCGCAAGCTTACGACGAATATTCATATCTAATGGATACTCTGTTCTACAAACCAAAATATCAGGTTGAATACCATTGGTCTGTAATTCTTTTACAGAATGCTGAGTTGGTTTTGTTTTAAGCTCTTTGGCAGCACGCAAGTATGGAATAAGAGTCAGATGAATTACCAGACAATTGTCTGTTCCAAGCTCCCAACGTAGCTGACGTAAGGATTCGAGATAAGGCAACGATTCAATATCACCCACTGTGCCACCTAGCTCAGTAATAACAATATCGTAATCTTGAGATGACTGTCCTAGTAACTGAGCTCGACGTTTGATTTCATTTGTCACATGAGGAATTACTTGAACTGTCTTTCCCAGATAATCACCTCGCCTTTCATTGTTGATAACAGTTTGGTAAATCATACCAGTAGTCACGTTATTGGCTTGGGAAGTAGGTGTATTTAAGAATCGCTCATAATGTCCCAGATCCAAATCTGTTTCTGCACCATCCTCAGTTACAAAACATTCACCATGTTCGTAAGGATTTAGTGTGCCTGGATCGACATTAATATAGGGGTCAAACTTTTGAATGGTTACTTTATATCCTCTTGCCTGAAGTAATTTAGCAAGAGAAGCTGCAATGATACCTTTGCCTAATGAAGAGGTAACACCACCCGTAACGAAGATGTATTTGGTCATTTAAAAAGATCTTTAAAACATGAACTATGATACTGATATTACGGGATACAAAGGTAGCTAACAATTGCCAAGAAAAAGATTCGAACGATGGTTTATTTAAAAAAACAAATAAGACAGAAAACCTATAAGACAGCAGCCCTATAGGTTATTCCTCATTTTTGAAACTTGGTATATAAAAAAACCCTAATTTCATTGAATTATTAAACGTGAATTGGTACAGTACTTGCTTTTAATCAATCGAAATCAAATGGACTCACCAACATTAACTCTAACAAAATAATACTTGCCGAAAGGCCTAATACGATATATAAATAAAACCATTTTCAGTAACAGTTTTATACCTACAGGCTGTGTCTTAATTGACGCAGCCTATTTTTGTTAAAACCTATTATTAATGAGCTCTACAAAAGATCCAAAAATTGAGACTTCTTAGATCGCATAATCCTAAGTGCTAGGCCAAGATTAATTTACGGTATAATTATGTCCCGGCACCTACTTACCTATCAAATACTAATCATTAGTATTCTAAAATAAACTCCTAACAAAAAAAAATTGTATATAAAATATATTCTCTTTCAAGACTCAATGTATCTCAATAATAAATATAGGTTTTTAATCTTGACTTAGGGATTAATTTGTGCTAATTTACAAGTAACAATAGAAACTCCCTCCTGTATTCGTTTTACATATTACACACCAAAATCTTACATATGTCGCCACACAAGCTTATCAAAAGCCTTTTGTCTTTGCTATGCATTTTTAGCATTTCTTCAACTTCTCTCCACGCAACAGAATATTTCAAAAATTTACAAGCTACTTACTCCATGGGTCCTATAGATGGGATCATGATTAAAAATTCATGCTCTAAAAAAGAAGCGAGCTGTGAGGGGACCTGCGAATGGATTGATGGTCGTGTATACACCGGCGAGTTTAAGCACGGTCAACCTGATGGTTGGGGCAAATTAACATGGAAAGACGGAGCCGTCTATGTAGGTCAATTTAAAAGTGGAATGAGGCATGGAAAAGGAGAACAAACGCTACTCAACCGTGATCGCTATGTGGGAGACTGGGTAGAAGGATATATGTCAGGTAATGCTGATTATATTTGGTCAGATGGGACCTACTACAATGGCGCGTTTAGAAAAGACAAGATGGAAGGTAATGGTAAAATATCTCTTATTAATGGGGAGTCCTATAATGGTTCATGGAAAAATGGCTTTGCTGATGGACAAGGGACATACCTTTTGATTGATGGGACTAAGTATATGGGCCACTTTAAGCACGGTAAACGCCACGGGCAAGGTGTCATTACTTGGACCACTGGAGACGTATTAATGGGCACCTGGCATAAAGGCCTGATTAATAAAGAAAGTAATTTTAAGTTTGAAAATGGAGATAGCTTCTCTACCAACTGGAAAAAAGGCCAAATGACCAATAAGGGAATTTATAAAATCATGAGTGATGAGCGAGAAATCTATGGAGATATCCATACTGTAGAAAGTGAAACCATCAGCGATGAAGCCTTATTTGAATCAACAAGTCCAAATATCGCATTGGTTTATTATGCTGTTTCTCTAGAATTTAAATTTAACAAGGATTTTAAGCTGGCAAAGCATTATATGGAGTTGGCTCAAAAATATATCACTCCTTCTTCTGATTTAAATAAATTAATTCACAACCAACTCGAATTAATTGATGATAAACTGGATGAGTTGTAAACAATAAAATATTTGTTATTCGCTCCAATAAAGGAGGTAAAATGGCTTTTGCCAAAATAAAATACAAATCCCGAATTTGCTATCATGCAGATTCGGGATTTCTTGTAATGGACTCCCATCATTACCTTTATTAACCCCTATTCCACTAATCTACTGTCATCATAGAGACAAGTTCACCTGTATATCCTCTTCTCCTAAGTTTTCATACATCAATTTGTGTTTATTTACTGTTCTAGAATATAGTTTTAAGGAAATTATTGCTGAAATTCGCAGGCTCTTAGCTCGATGAAAACAATTCGACCAATTGAGTATCAATCCTTAAACCCAAATTAACTAAATTAAGATACACTTTAAGCTGCCTCAGAAATACCAAAACAACTGGTACATTAGGCTCTTTTGAGTATTTTAATTTTGCAACTACTTACATCTTACAAAAAATATTTTATGTCTTATTTACAAACAACCCACGACGTATATAAAAAAGCTGCCGAAACTCCTGATGTAGGCTTATGCTGTACTACAACACCTGTTTGGCAACTTCCTGGCTTGGAGATGCCTAGTATAATGATGCAGATGAATTACGGCTGTGGTAGTACCGTTCATCCTCGTGATTTGGTTGACTCCCCTACTGTACTTTACGTTGGTGTTGGTGGTGGAATGGAACTTTTACAATTCTCATATTTTAGTCGTCAGAAAGGTGGTGTTATTGGAGTTGATGTAGTTGATGAAATGCTAACAGCTTCTCGCGAAAACTTCAAAGAAGCTGAGGCACTAAACCCTTGGTTTAAATCTGACTTTGTTGATCTCAAAAAAGGAGATGCACTTAATCTTCCTGTTGCAGATAACTCAATTGATGTTGCCGCACAAAATTGCTTGTTCAACATTTTCAAAAAGGAGGATCTCAAAAAAGCTTTACAAGAAATGTATCGGGTGATGAAACCACATGCTCGTCTTGTCATGTCTGACCCCATTTGTGATATGCCTATTCCTGACAATTTAAGAGCAGATGAAACACTGCGAGCTCTTTGTCTCAGTGGTTCGTTGCCTTTAGATCAATACATCAAAATGATCACTGACGTAGGATTCGGGACTATTGAGGTTCGTGCAAAACGTCCTTATCGTATTTTATCACCTCAACATTATGATACAGATAAAAATATCTACATTGAAAGCGTTGAAGTTTGTGCTATCAAAGATCCAATGCCAGAAGATGGCCCTTGTGTTTTTACGGGTAAGACAGCTATCTATTATGGTAAGGAAGAACTTTTTGATGATAATGCGGGCCATATTTTGCTTCAGAATCAACCGATCGCTATTTGCGACAAAACAGCTCAAAACTTAGCCGACCTTGGTAAAGATGATATTTTCATTTCTGAATCAACTTACTTCTACGATGGCGGTGGCTGTTGCTAGTACTTTTATTTCAAATTAAAAAGGTCCCGAATTTTTAATTCTCAAAAATTCGGGACTTTTCTATTTCCTGTCTTTATATAAAATAAAGAAACCGTCCCGACTCGCAGCCAGGACGGTTAAACATGTAATCGCCTACTAGAAACTTTCTTTAATTCTTTTATTTGTTTGGGAGTATTCAAATTCTTTGATCGTTCAAGCAAGTTTTTATCTGCCTTAAAATAACCGTCCCGACTCGTAGCCAGGACGGTCAAACATGTAATCGCCTACTAGAAACTTTCTTTAATTTTTTTATTTGTTTGGGTATAATTTAATTGTTTGGACAAAGTATCTATAGGTCTTTATTGTAAATTAATTTTGTCTAATTCTGCACCTGCTTATCTTCCAAAGCAGCTAATTGATGAGGTATAACATCAATCAAACCAGAGTC